>DASWHY010000405.1:0-2111 GCA_036397955.1 Thermoanaerobaculia bacterium
CGCCGGCGCCGAGCGGCGGCTGATCGAGCGGTCGGCGGGGGCGCTGGTGGTCTCCGAGCGGGACCGGCGGGCGCTCGCCGAGGGGCTGCCGCCCGAGCAGGCGGGGAAGCTGGCGGTGGTGCCGATCGCGGTCGAGGCGCCGGGGCCTGCCGCGCCGGCGCCACCGGCCCCGCCCACCGCCGCGGCCGAGGGACACCCTCTCCTCGCCCTCACCGGCAACCTCGGCTACTTCGTCAACGCCGACGCCGTCGTCTGGTGGCTGGGCGACTTCTGGCCGGCGCTGCGGGCGCGGCGGCCGGGGTTGCGGGTGGTGGTGGCCGGCGACCGGCCGGGGCGGGCGGTCCGGCGCGCCGTCGCGCGGGTGGGGAGCGGCGTCGAGCTGGTGCCGTCGCCGCCGGACCTCGGCGCCCTCCTCCGCCAGGCCACTCTCGCGCTCGCGCCGCTCCGCTGCGGCTCGGGCATGCCGATCAAAGTGCTGGAGGCCTGGGCGGTCGGGGTGCCGGTCGTGGCCTCGCCGTGGGCCGCCGCGGGGACCACCGGCCGGCCCGGCGAGGACCTCCGCCTCGCCGACCGGCCCGCGGAGTGGGTGGAGGCGATCCTCGACCTCCTGGACGACCGCGCCGAGCGCGAGCGCCTGGCCGCGGCCGGCCGCCGCCGGCTCACCGCCGACTACGCCCCCGCCGTCGTGCGCGACCGGCTCCTGGCGAGCGTCGAGGCCGCCGTCGCCGCCGCGTGAGCGGGGCCTTGGCCCGGCTTTTGAATTTCCCGACCGGCGCCGCGCCGCTCCCGGCCGCCGCCTACAAGACCGTCTCGCGCAGGACCTCTTCGACCGTCGTCATCCCCTCGCGCACCTTCTGCAGGCCGCTGCTGCGCAGGGTGAGCATGCCGCGCTCGATCGCCTTCTGCCGCAGCTCGTTGGCGCTGGCGCCGGTCAAGATGAGCTCGCGCATCTCCTCGTCGATCTCCATCACCTCGTAGAGGCCAACCCGCCCCTTGTAGCCGGTCGCGCTGCAGCGCTCGCAGCCGCGGCCGCGGAAGAGCTTGATGGTGCGCGCCTCGTGCTCGGAGAAGCCCGCCGCCACCAGCGCCGCCGGCGCCAGCTCCGAGGGCTCCTTGCAGAAGGTGCAGATGCGGCGCACCAGCCGCTGCGCCACGACCATGTGCACCGAGGTCGCGACGAGAAACGGCTCGATGCCCATGTTCATCAGGCGCGAGACCGAGGAGGGGGCGTCGTTGGTGTGCAGCGTCGAGAGCACGAGGTGGCCGGTCATGGCGGCCTTGATCGCCACCTCGGCGGTCTCGAAGTCGCGGATCTCGCCGACCAGGATGATGTTGGGATCCTGGCGCAGGAACGAGCGCAGCGAGGCCGCGAAGTTGAGGCCGATCTGCTCCTTCATCTGTACCTGGTTGATGCCCGTGAGGTTGAACTCCACCGGGTCCTCGGCGGTGATGATGTTGACCTCGGGAGTGTTGATGCGCGACAGCGCCGAGTAGAGGGTGTTGGTCTTGCCCGAGCCGGTCGGCCCGGTCACCAGCACCATGCCGTAGGGCTTCAGAATCGCCTGCTCGAACTTGCGCAGCGAGTCGGGCTCGAACCCGAGCTTCGTCATGTCGAGCATCAGCTTGTCCTTGTCGAGGAGCCGCCTGACGATCTTCTCGCCGAAGATCGTGGGCAGGACCGAGACGCGGTAGTCGAGGTCCTTCATGCGGTCGGCGACCTTGGTCTTGATCTTGATCCGGCCGTCCTGGGGCAGCCGCTTCTCGGCGATGTCGAGCTTGGCCAGGATCTTGACGCGGCTGGTGATCGCCTCGCGCAGTCGGAGCGGCGGGTGCATCATCTCGTAGAGCACGCCGTCGATCCGGTAGCGGACCCGGTAGTCCTTCTCGTAGGGCTCGATGTGGATGTCCGAGGCGCCCTTCTTGATCGCGTCGGTGAGGATGATGTTGACCAGGCGGACGACCGGCGCCTCCTCGCTCTCGCGCTCGAGCGCCTCGAGATCGAGCTCCTGGTCCTCGTCGAGCACGGTCAGCGAGTCGCCGGCCGGATCGTTCAGGTCCTCCATCACCTTCTTGAGCTCGAGGGCGTGGGTCGAACCGTAGAACTTGTCGAT
>DASWHY010000406.1:0-1889 GCA_036397955.1 Thermoanaerobaculia bacterium
CCTATATCGGGTCGCCGACCTGCGGGCCTATCTGACGGGCGCCTGGCGAGTCGACCGCGCGCTGGAGGACCGGCGGCGCGGCGCGCGCGGCCGCTTCGAGGGCGAGGCCGTCTTTGCGCCCGGCGCCGCCGGCGCGCTCGCGTACCGGGAAGCGGGGCGGCTCGCCCTCGGCGGCTTCGCGACCCTCGCCCACCGGCGCTACCTCTACGCCTTCCCGGCGCCTGATCTCGCCGAGGTGCGCTTCGCCGACGGCCGGCCGTTCCACGAGCTCCACCTCGGCGACGGCCGCTGGACCGCCGAGCACCTCTGCGGGGCGGACCTCTACCGGGGGACGTTCCGGGCGCTCGGCCCCGACCAGTGGGCGGCCGACTGGGAGATCACGGGCCCGCGCAAGGACCAGGTCCTGCGGGGTCGCTTCACCCGCGCCGCTTGACGAGCGCCCAGGCGGCCGGGATCAGGCAGGCGGCGAGCAGCAGCTTGAGGAGATCGCCGAGGAGGAAGGGCGTGAGCCCGGCGGCGACGGCGGCGCCCCAGGCGGTCGTCGCGCCGGTCGCCGCGACGTAGTCCTGGCCCGGCCCGGCGTAGAACTGGGCGAGCCAGGCGAGCCCCGGCACGTAGAGCACGACGTTGCCGAGCAGCATGGCGAGGGCGGTCCGCGGCACGCTGCGGTCCCAGCCGCGCTCGGCGAGCCAGCCGACCAGCGCCGCGGCCAGCACGAAGCCCCAGATGTAGCCGCCCGACGGCCCGACGACGGTCGCCCAGCCGCTCGTGCCCTGGGCGAAGAACGGCAGGCCGAGGGCGCCCTCGACGAGATAGAGCAGCAGCGCCGCGCCGCCGATGCGCCAGCCGCAGACCAGGCCGACCGACAGCACAGCGAAGGTCTGCCCGGTCACCGGCACCGGCCACAGCGGCACCGCGATCTGGGCGCAGAGCGCGACGAACAGGCTGCCGGCGAGCGCCAGGACGGCGCCGCGCACGAGCGGCGAGACGCGCCCCGGCGTCCACAGCGCGGCGGCGAGTGTGCGGGCGTCGAGATCGATGGCGGTCATGGAGTCCCCCTCTCATGAGACCTGGAGACGAAACATCCTCGGCCGGACATACCCGAACCCCGACCGCCTGTCCAGGTAGCTGACGAGCGGTTCTGGGGCCTTGTTCAGTCGCCGCTCGCGGCCGGCCGGCGGCGGGTCGCGCGGAACGCCAGCGGCGCCAGCACCACGACCAGGAAGATGCGCACGATGTGGTGGGTGGCGACGAAGGCGGCGTCCATCGAGAGCGCGATCGCGATCAGGCTCATCTCGGCGAGGCCGCCCGGCGCGAAGGCGAGCACCAGGGCGTCGGCGGGCAGCCCGGTCGCCGCGTGGATCACCCAGGCCACCACCAGCGTGACCGCGACCAGCAGCAGCGTGACGCCGGCGGCGGCGGTGACGATGCGCGCGACGAAGGCGACGCCGACGCCGGCGAAGCGGCAGCCGATGGCGGCGCCGACCACCACCTGGGCGGCGGCGACCAGCACCGCAGGCGGCGGCACCGAGATCCAGCCGGCGAGATGCACCAGAGCGCTCAGGACCATCGGGCCGACCACCGGCGCGGCGGGGACGCGGAGCGCCCGGGCGCCGAAATATCCCGCGACCCCACAGAGGCCGAGGATCAAGAGGTCGGCGGGCGTCAGCTCGCCCAGCGCCGCGCCGAAGGCGGGCCGGGCCGCCGGATCGTAGTCGAGCAGCAGCTGGAAGGCGAACGGCAGCGCGAGCACGATCAGCAGCACCCGCGCCGCGTGGGTCATGGAGATGATCCGGGTATCGCCGCCCATGGCGGTGCCGACCAGCACCATCTCGGAGAAGCCGCCCGGCATGGCCGCGAAATAGGCGGTCACGGGGTCGTAGCCGACG
>DASWHY010000407.1:0-2597 GCA_036397955.1 Thermoanaerobaculia bacterium
ATGGGGCATTTGCGGCGCTACGACCGGGCCGAGTCGGTGGACGAGGCGCTCGGCCTGCTCGAAGCTTTGGGCGCCGAGGCGCCGCGCTCGGCGCCGGTGCAGGCGGCGCTCGCCCGCGCCTACCTGCAGAAGTTCAACCTGACGCGCGAGCCCAGATGGGTTGACCTCGCCGTCGAGGCCGGCGACAGCGCCCGCGAGCTCGATCCCGAGGACCCGGAAGTCGACATCACGCTGGGCACCCTCTACACCCGCACGGGCAAGCCGCGCGAGGCGTTGGCCGCCTTCGAGCGGGCGCTCGCCGCCCAGCCCGAGCACTTCGAGGCCCTGCTCGGCCTGGCGCGGGCGCGGGACGCGGCGGGCGCGGCGCCGGCCGCTGAGGCGACCTACCGGCAAGCGATCGCGCTCCGCCCCTCCTACTGGGGTGGCTACAGCAAGCTGGGCGGCTTCTACTACGCGCGCGGGCGCTACGACCGGGCGGCGGCGATGTTCAAACGGGCCACCGAGCTCGCCCCCGACAACGCCCGCGCCTTCAGCAACCTCGGCGGCAGCTACCAGTCCCTGGGGGACTTCCGGCGCGCGCTGGCGGCTTATGAGAAGTCGGTGCAGCTCGCCCCCACCGCGCTCGCCTACTCGGGCCTCGGCGGCATGCAGTTCTTCCTCGGACAGACCCGCGAGGCCGCCGCCTCGTTCGAAAGAGCGGTCGAACTCACACCCCAGCACTTCTACGTCTGGGCAAACCTCGGGGACGCCTACCGCTGGACGCCGGGCCTGGAGCCGAAGGCCGCCGCCGCCTACGCCCGCGCCATCGCTCTGGCGCGCGAGGAGCTGCGGGTCAACCCGCAAGACGGGATGGTCCACTCCGTCCTCGCCCTCTGCCTGGCCAAGACCGGCGCCGCCGCCGCCGCCGAGCGGCACGTTCGCGAGGCGCTCGCCACCGCCCCGGACAGCCCGGACCTGCTCTACAACGCGGCCCTGGTGGCAACCCTCGCCGGCCGGCGGGCCGAGGCCCTCCGGCTCCTGGGACGGGCCGCCGAGGGCGGCTACAGCCGGGCGCTCATCGCCAGCGAGCCGGAGCTCGCCGGCCTCCGCCGCGAGGCCGCGTTCCAGGCCATCGTGCGGGGATACAATCGGGGCGTCTTCTGACTTTCTTATCGAGGAGGGATCATGTCGAGAATCCGTTGGACCGTTCTCGCCGCCGTCGCCCTGCCCATCCTGCTCGTCCTCGCCTGCGCCAACTCGCAGCCGCCGCAGGGGCAGAACTGGCCCGCCAAGGTCGCAGCCACCGACTGCGACGCGACGCCGCGCAACCACGTCATCGAGGTGGGCGCGCAGGTGAGCTGCAAGGAGCCGCACGTCTCCAAGAGCAACGGCAACCTGATCACCTGGCGCTCGGTGGTGAGCGGCAGCAACCTGGAGATCAAGTTCAAGCCCAAGGCCGGGGTCGATCCCTTCCCCAGCCTGAGCTGCCCGGGCAGCGGCCCGGTGTGCAACTCGGGGCCGATCGCGGCGGCCGCCGACGGCCGCTTCGACTACGACGTCTGGCTGGTGACGTCGGATGGCAGCAAGACGCCGATCGACCCCGGGGTGATCATCGACCCGTAGCTGGCTTAGGTGGAGCGGATCGCGGTGTCCGCGACCTCGACCGGCAGCGCCACGTCCCCCGGCGCCGAGGTGAGCGCCTGGCGCATCGCCTCGAGCTCGCGCAGGTGCTCCTTCTGCGCCGCCACGACGCGCAGCAGGGCGTCGGCGGTCGCCGGGTCGAGGTCGCGGATCATCTTGGGGTAGAGCACGTCGTTCTCGAAACGCTCCTCGGCGATGGCGTCGGCGAGGTCGGTGCCGCCGCCGCGTACCTGCTCGGCGGCTTCGAGGAGGGCCACGGCGAGGGCGTCCTTGGCGGCGGCCAGCCGCTGCCAGCGGCGGGCGAGGTTGGGGTGGCCGTCGCGCTCGGCGCGGGCGGCGTTGGCGCGGAAGCGGGCGGCGCTCGCCGCTTCGGCGGTGAAGGCGGTCTTCAAGTGCTCCTGGAAGCGCGGGATCCTGGACATGGGCGGATTGTATCGAAGCGGCGGCAACGCCCGGCACGTAGGCCGGGCGCTACGCGCGTAGCGGCCGACCTCCGTGTCGGCCGTTTTCGGGAGAAACTTCCCCTGCCCCGCGGCGTAGTGAGATCACACCCGTGAAGCGCGTCCGCCTCCTCGTCCTCGCGAGCGTCGCCGCGCTCCTCATCCTCCTCGCCGAGCTCGACCTCCCGTTCGTCAGCGCCTTCGCCACGGCGGTGGTGGCGCTCGCCGCCATCGCGCTGCTTCTCTGGCTGGTCTGGCGCGGCTTCCGCGCCTTCCTCTGGAGCGTCGGGCGGCGGCTGGCCTTCTCCTACTTCCTGCTCGGCGTGCTGCCGATCCCGATGCTGGCACTGCTCGCGGCGGTGGCGACCTACCTACTGGCGGGCTTCTTCCTCGGCCACCTCTACCGCGACACCGCCCGCGCCCTGGAGGCGGACCTGACCGTCCTGGCGCGCGAGCGGCTGGCGGACTTCGCGGGCGGCGCCACCCCGGAGGGGAGCGGCCAGGCGGCCTTCGCCTACTACCGCGACGGCCGGCGGA
>DASWHY010000408.1:0-21084 GCA_036397955.1 Thermoanaerobaculia bacterium
GCTACCTTCAGCGGCACCCGCCGGCGGGCCGCGCTGTCGCCGCCTTTGTCCCGGTCGCCTTTCAGCATCCCGCCAGGACCAAAGATCCGCGACTCTTCGACGCGATTCACCTCACGAATCCCCACCATGCGCTCCTCGCCCTTGCTCCAACCTCAAAAACCACGGCTCCTGCCCAGGCGGTGAGAAATCCGGGCTAGGTGGCGTCGGCGATGCGCACGCCCTTCGGCTCGCGCTCGCTCACGAAGAGCCGCCGCACGAGACGCCGCCTGCCGCGAGCTGCGGCCCGCTTCAGCAGAGCGATGAAGAGGCGGAGAAGGCGCCCGTTCCACAGGCGCATCGCCAGCCGGAACGCCCCCGCCCGCGCCTGGTTGAGGGCCGAGCGCCTGGCGAGGAGCCCGCCGAACAGGGCCTGCTCCATCATGCGCAAGTCGCGCGGCGGCGTCGCCGGCGCGAACAGCCCCTCGTCTCGCCAACGCTCGGGGTCGAGACCGATCGCCCAGGCGTTCACCCAGCGCGGCTGCGGGAAGGCGCCGAGGGCCTCGGGCCTGGTGTCCTCGAGCGCCTTGAAGAAGAGGACCTGCGCGGCCTCCTCCAGCCGGTCGAGGTTGGTCCGCAGGTCCGCGAGGAACTGCTGCGACGACTTCGGGGTCAGCAGATCGACCACCAGGAGCTGCAGGAACGGCACCAAGGAGACGTCGAAGTAAAGGCGGAACGCCCGCGGCGGGGCCTGTGCCGCCCACTCGCGGAAGAGCTCCTGCACGCGCACCTGGAGACCTTTGAGCCGTTCCCACAGGCGCATGAAGTCGGGCAGCACCTCCGGCCGCTCGAGGGCGCGTTGCAGGAAGAGCTGAGCCGTCCCACCCCAGTAGACCGCGTTGTCCCAGAGATGCTTGGCGGTGAACACCCGGGGGTTGCCGAAGGTGCGGTAGCTGCCGCGGTAGATCTCGATCGACACCTCGTAGAGGGAGCGCAAGTAGAGGTCGTTGAAGAGGTCGGCGACATCGCGTGTCAGCTCCCGTCGCAGGTCGCGCCGGATCATCTCCACGGTGATCGTGTTGCCGATGGCAATGTAATCGGAGCCCGGACTGTAGAAAGGGTCGAGGAAGACCCCTGCCTCTCCGACACAGCTCCAGCGCTGGTCCGAGAACACTTGGCGCGAGTGATAGCTCACGTCCTTGAGCCGCTGGAAGTCGAGGGGCTCCTTGCCGGCGACGAGCTCGGCGACCGCCGGCTCGTGCTCGCTCAGCCAGCCCAGGGCCTGCTCATAGCTGTGACCGTAGGTCCGCAGCGGGTGGACGTCCTCGTCGGTGACGATCCCGAAGCTGGTATTGCCGGAGCCGAGCGGGATGCTCCACACCCAGTAGCCGGTGCCCATGAAGTGGTTAGTCGAATACCAGCGCGAGCCGCGAGTCCGGCGGTGCCAGGCGCGGTTGCGCCGCGGCACCAAGCTCTCGAGGTCGATGCGACCCGGCAGGCGGAACCAGGCGGCGCTCACTCGATGGCCGTTGTCTCGGATCGACAGCTTGAGCCGGTTTTGGAGGAAGCGCCGCCGCCCCAGAGCGTCGACCACCCAGCGGCAGCGGAGCGTCCGCGGCGCGCCGCTCCGCGACTGAACCACGACCTGGTGCGGGCCGTCGTCACCCGCCAGGACGATGTCCTGCACCGAGGCGTCTTCGAGCAATTGGACGCCTATCGCCGCGGCGAGAGCGCGGAGGTCGCTCTCCAGCACTCCCCGGTCGATCTGGAAGGTGGCGAACGGCGGGAAGACGCTCAGTCCCACCTCGGCGCGCTGATCGAGCGGGCAGTGGCCGTCGCCGAGGAAGAAGCGGAGCCCGAACTTGGGGAGTTGGCGGCGGCGCAGGTAGTCGCCCAACTCGAGCTCGTCGATCAGGTAGGAGGCGCCCGCCTCGACGAGCGACTCGCCCACCTTGAAGCTGGCTTCCGGGAGGGGAGAGGGGACCTTCTCGACGACCAGGACCTCGAGTTGCGGGAGCCGCAGCCTGAGGTGGCGGGCGAGGGTGAGCCCCGCCAACCCGCCACCGCAAATGATGACGTCACTGAAGGCGCCGTTTGCGGCCCGATCGGCGTTCATTGACAGTTCTTTCTTGAGATTAGCACACGAGCGAATGCCAAGCGGATGCTGGGTGCGACCCGCAAGCCACGATCCCCTCCCCCGAGCAGGGGGATCCGCCGGATCGCGGGCGCGGGCGACGACGAGTCGGTGCCGCGCGACCCTGGGCCGAGCGCGGCCTGGGCTCGGCGCTGTTAGCTGTAGTTTCTAGCGCCCCGCGTCTTCCAGCCAGCGTCGGATCGCCATAGCGAAGTCCGAGAAGTCGCGCGGCGCTCGCGCGAGACTCTCGGCGACCAGCTCGCGGTCGATGCGCAGGTAGTCGTGCACCAGGATGTTGCGGAACCCTCCCAGGCCGGCGAGGCGTGCACGCAGCTCGTCCTCGATCACCCCGCGCCCAGCAGTGTCACGACTGCCTCGACCGAGCGGATCGATTCAGGCTTGAGGACCATGCCGGCGCGCCGCCTGGCGCTCGCCTGCATACCGCCACTGAACCTCGAGGAAAGGCTTGAAGTCCCAGTAGCGGGCCCGTGCACGGGTGACGAATTCGGTCTCCGCCTCCGGCGGCGCGGCATGGAGACAGATCCCGTGCTCGGCCACCTCCCACGCGAGGACGATCGGCGCGCGGTTGAGGGAGACGACGTCGATCGGGCCGCCCACGACCTGCACGAGCGCGGTCCGCAGATCGAGCAACTCCCGCGCGCTGAGGGGCGACTCGGTCCAGACCGCCAGATCCACGTCCCCGACCTCTGCAACGTCCGGATCGGCGGCCGAGCCGAAGAGAAAGACCAGGCGCACCCGCGAGTCTGCCGCGAGAGCGCCGGCCGCCTACTCGGCGAGATCGCGGGCCGTCTGGACCGGCATCGAGGTCACGGAGCTAACCTACCACTGTAACCCCCCGCCGCCCCGGTCTCCACCGGCAGGACGCTCGACCCGGGAGGCGCCGTCCCCGCGCCGCCCAGCGGCCGTCCTTCGGGTAGCATCCGCGGCCATGGAAGCCCGGGCCTGCGAGAAGCGCTACAGCGTCCGCGAGGAGATCGCCAACAGCATCGTCCACGGCGCCGGCGCCGTCCTGGCGATCGCCGGCCTCGCCCTGCTCGCCGACTACGCGAGCCGCCACGGGACCGTGCGCCACGTCGTCGGCTGCGCCGTCTTCGGCGCCACGCTGGTCCTGCTCTACACCGCGTCCACGCTCTACCACAGCATCCCGTTCCGCCGCGCCAAGGCGATGCTGCGGGTCATCGACCACTCGGCGATCTACCTCCTGATCGCCGGCACCTACACGCCGTTCGCGCTGGTCAGCTTGCACGGACCCGTCGGGTGGTGGCTGCTCGCCGCGATCTGGGCGGCGGCCCTGACCGGCATCGTCCTGCGCACGGCCTGCCCGCGCGTGCCGCGGGCGGTCTTCGTCGGCCTCTACCTGGTGATGGGCTGGGCGGTGCTGGCGGTGCTCGAGCCGCTGCTGCGCGCCGTGCCGCCGCGCGGCTTCGCCCTGCTGCTCGCGGGCGGCGTGGCGTACACCGCGGGCGTCGCCTTCTACCTCTGGCGGAAGCTGCCGTACCACCACGCCATCTGGCACGGCTTCGTGCTCGCCGGCAGCGTCCTGCACTTCCTCGCCATCCTCGTCGCGGTCGTGCCGGCAGTTCCCGGCTAGCCGCCCATGGTCCCCGGCCGCGCCGCGCCGCTGGCGCCGACGCTCGTCGCCCACCTCTTCCCGCCGCTCGGCCGCGAGCTCGTGGCGCTCCTGCGCTCGCTCGACGCCGCCGCGTGGCAGCGGCCGACCGTCTGCCCGGCCTGGTCGGTCCACGACGTCGCGGCGCACCTGCTCGACACCGCCTGCCGGCGCCTGTCATTCGGCCGCGACGGCCACACGCCGCCGGCCGGACGGATCGACGACTACGGCGAGCTGCTGCGCCTCCTCGACCGCCTCAACGCCGAGTGGGTGGCGGCGGCGCGCCGCCTGAGTCCGCGGCTCCTCACCGACCTCCTCGAGTGGGTCGAGCCGCAGCTCGCCGAGCGCCTGGCGCGCCTCGATCCCTGGGCGGACGGCGTGCCCGTCGCCTGGGCCGGCGAGACGCGCTCGCCGAGCTGGTTCGACGTCGCCCGCGAGCTGACCGAGCGCTGGCACCACCAGCAGCAGATCCGCCTCGCCGTCGGCGCCCCACCGCTGGCCGACCCGGAGACCTCCGAGGCGGTCTTCGACACCTTCCTCCGCGGCCTGCCGCACCGCTACCGCGACGTCGCCGCGCCCGAAGGCACCGCAATCGCCATCGCGATCCACGGCGCCCGCACCTACGCCTACACCCTGCGGCGCGCGGCCGGCTCCTGGCAGCTCCTGAAAGGCGCCGAGCCCGGGCCCGCCGCCGCCGTCGCCCTCGACGAGGAGCCCGCCTGGCTCCTCCTGACCAAAGGGATGCCGGAGCCGGAGGCGCGCGCCCGCGCGGAGATTGCGGGCGACCCCGGCCTCGCCGCGCCGCTCTTCGGCCTCATCGCAGTCATGGCGTAGCGCTGCTAGACTGGATTCATGGACGCCGAGGCCCCCGTTATTCACAGAGATCCAGAGATCCTGGGCGGCGTTCCCGTGTTCTACGGTACGAGAGTCCCCGTCAAGAACCTGATCGATTATCTCGAAGCCGGGGATTCGCTCGAAGACTTCCTCAGGTCGTTCCCCTCTGTGACGCGCGCACAGGCGGTCGCCGCGCTCGAGCTGGCGGGCGAGTGCCTCACAGCGAGTGCGCGTCCTACTCGATGAGTCCCTCCCCTGGGAGCTCGCCGATGAGCTCCCGGCTCTAGATGTCCGCACCGTCAGCGGCCAAGGCTGGTCGGGGCTGTCGAACGGCGAGCTCCTCCGGCGCGCCAGCACGGCCCGCTTCACTGTTCTCGTGACGGCCGACCAGAGCATCCCTCACCAGCAGAACCTCGCTGCCCTTGGTATCGCTGTCATCGTCCTTAAAGCGCGTCGTAACCGGATCCAAGAGCTCCGCCCCTTGGTGCCGCAGCTCCTCCAGGCGCTGCAGTTCGTTCAGTCTGGCCAGGTCCTGCGCCTAGGTGGTCGCGGCTCCTAGAGACCCAACCCGCGCCCTGGACGGGTTGGCACGATGCTCGTAGCATCGGGAATCGTGCGCGGTGGGGCTCTCGGTCAAACAATCACGCTTGCCGCCCTGGCGCTCGTCGCCCTCGCGGCAGCTTGGGGCAGTGGGGCCGAGCCCATCCTCCGCCCCCTCCTCGACGTCGCCCACGCTCCCGACCTCCTGGTCGAGGAGCGCCGCCTCGCGCGGCCGCCGGCCAGCGACGGCAACCGCTTCCTGACCGGCTGGTCGCCGGAGGTCGAGGACGGCGCACTCCGGTTGGCCCCCGCCGCCGCCGGCGCGCGGCTGGAGCTGGTGCAGCTCGCGGCGCGGCCGCGGCGGCTGGCCGTCGATCTCGCCACGCCGCCCGCCGGCGGCTTCCTCCGCCTCCGCCACGGCGCGCGTGACCTCGGCCGCTTCCGGCTCGCCGATCCGCTCGAAGTGCCGCTCCCGGCCGACCTGCCGTTCGGGCGCGTCGCGCTCGACCTGGCCTGGGAGCTGCCCGACGGCGCCGCGCCGCCGCGGGTCGCCGGCGCGGGCGTGCGCCCGGCGCTCGCGGCCGGCGACGTCCGCCGGCAGGGCGAGGACCTCCTCCAGCACGGCGACTCGCTCGTCGACCTCGTCCGCCCGGTCGCCGGCGGCGAGACCCTGGTCGGCGCCTTCCGTCCGCCCTGGCCGCCGCGCTCGGGGCAGCGCTACGAGCTGATCCTGGAGCGCGAGGGCGGGGAAGTCGCGCGCCTCGCCTGGACTCCCTCCTGGCTCGACCTCTTCCGCGGCGCGCGCGCCATCGAGCTGCCGGTCGGCCCGGCGTCCGGCTTCGTGCGCGTGCGCCTCGCCGCGCACGGCGCCGGCGCGGCCGGCCGCTGGCGCGGCCTGGCGCTGCGCGTGCCCGCAGCGGCGCCGCCCGCGGACCCCGCGCCCGCCGCCGCCGCCGCATCCACGCTCGCGCCCCGCCTCGCCCCGCCGCGCCTGGTCGTCGTCTACGTCCTCGACGCCCTGCGCGCCGACCGCGTCGGCCACCTGGGCGGGCCGCCCGACCTCTCGCCGACCCTGGACCGCCTCGCCTTCGCCGGGCGCAGCTACCGCCTGCACCGCAGCGTCGCCCCCAACACGCTGCCTTCGACCAAGGCGCTCTTCACCGGCCGCACGGCGCTCGCCGGCGGCGACCTGCCGCTCGCGCCCGAGGACGGCCCGACCCTCGCCGAGCGCTTCCGCGCCGCCGGCTACCGCACCGGCCTCTTCTCGGGCAACGTCTTCGTCAGCCGCGCCTTCGGCATGGACCGCGGCTTCGAGCACGTGGCAGAGGAGGCGCTGGTGGACGGCGGCGGCCGCCGCGCCGTCCGCTTCAACGACAACGCCGCCCGCGTCCACGCCGCGGCGCTCGCCTGGCTGCGTGCGCTGCCGCCGGAGGCGCCGGCGTTCCTTTACTTGCACGCGATCCACCCGCACAACCCGTACGACCCGCCGCCACCCTTCCGCGCCCGCTTCGCCGGCGGCGGCCGGTCGCCGATCGGCGGCAGTACCGAGACGCTCCTCGCGGTGCGCGCCGGCGAGCGCGCGCTGGCGCCGCGGGACGCCCGCCGCCTGCGCGGCCTCTACGCCGGCGGCCTCGCCTACGGCGACGCCGAGCTGGCCGCCTTCCTGCGCGCCGTCGGCAAGCGCGTGCCGGCCGAGGAGACCCTCCTCGCCGTCACCTCCGACCACGGCGAGGAGCTGCTCGAGCACGGCGGCGTCCTCCACGGCTACACGCTCTACGAGGAGATGCTGCGCATCCCGGCGGTGCTCTGGGGGCCGGGGCGGGTGGCGCCCAAGGCGATCTTCGCGCCGACCTCGACGCTCGACCTGCGGCGCGCGCTGCTCGAAGCGGCGGGGATGGCGCTGGCGGCGCCGGAATCGGAAGAGAGCGCCGCGCCCGCCGCGGACCCCGCCGCGCCCGCCGTCCACTTCGCCGCCGCGGCGAGCGTCCCCGGCGGCATCTTCTCGGCCCAGACGGCGCGCTGGAAGGTGGTGTGGGCGCCGCGCCGCGGCGTGATGTGGGGAGTGGGGGAGGGGATCGGCCGCTCGCGCGACGCCGAGTACGTCTTCGACCTCGCCCACGACCCGCACGAGACGGTCAACCTCGCCGGCGCCCCCGGCCTCGACCTCGAAGCCGTCTGGCTCCGCCAGCGCCTCCTCGGCTGGGTCGAGTCCGCAGGCGGCGCAGCCCCCCCCGACCCCGCCCTCGACGCCCAGACCCGCGCCCGCTTGCGCGCCCTGGGATACTTACGGTGATCTCGGCCCGAGCGCTCTAGTCTTCGATTCCCAGAACCCGCTTCATGCCCTCCTCGACCGCGGGCCACGAGCTCGGAGGTAGGGAGCCGATGCGCTGCTTGAGCAGGGACTTGTGGATCGGCCCCAGGGACTCGCACTTGGCGAAGCTGGGCCGGCGTAGGCCGGTCCGCTCTGGTTGATCCGGCAACGGCACTCGCAGAGGGCCCGCAAAGCTGGTGATCGGGATCAGGAGGACGTCCGGGCGGAGGTCGTTGATCGCGTCGATGCTGACGATGAGCGCCGGCCGCGGCTTCGGGTGGGCGGCGAGCTCGACGGTCCAGATTTCTCCGCGCGCGATTCGTTCCATCGGTCCTCCTCGAAGGTGCGACGCCAGGCTTCACTCTCCAGACGCTCGTCGTCGTCCTCCCGCGCCGCGGCGAGGGCGCGCCGCAGCTCGGCGTCCGCCGCCGCCCGGCGGTAGCGCCGCAGGACGTGCTCCAGCTTCGCGGAGCGCGACGGCCCCGGGAGCGTGTCGAGGAACCGGACCAGCGGGCGTTCGACGGTGAGGGAGAGCTTCTCTTTATTCGCCTTCTTCATGGTAGGACTCCTAGTAGGACATTCTATCCTACGCCGCGGCTGCAGGCTCGTCGGCATGGGCTTTGGCCCCGTTAATGGCAGCGGCCTTGCGCGGCTAGGGGTTGACGAAGGACGCGGCTCCAGGCCGCCGAAGCGGGCGGTCCGACGGTCTCCGCATCCCTGGGCACCCCGCCGCTTTCATCGGCGTCTTCACCCACGGCCCACTCGTTCCGGCCGGTGGCCCCGACAGACATCCGGACGTCTTCGGCGGAGCGAACTGGACGACCGACCTGGACTTCAACGGTGCGTACTCGTCGCGCCCAACGAAGTCGTGTTCATCGAACCGAGGATCATGCATGCATGTCGTGGCCCCACCCGGTGAGGCGCCCGGGGCGCAGTTCGCCAGGTAAATCAATGTCTTCGCCGCCGCCCGTCCGGGGGCCCCTCAACTCCTGGCAAGACGCCGGAGGCAAGCGCAGGCCCACGCCCGACTCCGCGCCTTGGGCTATTTGCGGTGAGCGCCCGGCTCCGCAGCGAGCTTGGGGTTGCGGGTATGATCCGATGGAGGCTTCTGATACGCTAACTAAAGCTAAGGCGAAAGCTCCGGTCCAGTCGGGAGGTGGCAATGGCGGGCTCGTCCCTACGAGTTCTCGCTTGGAATCCCCGGCAGGTGTTCTGGCCGGCGTCCCTCTACGTCCGGCAGCGCGTCCGCGCAGCCTCTCAGGCGCCAGGCATCACCATCACCGTTCTGGCGACGGCGTTTTCCATCGCTTTTCCACCTCTGCTCCCCTTCCTCGCCGGACCGGCGGCACCCCCCGTTCTCGCCATTATCTCCGCGTCTGTTCTCGGGCTGGCGCTGCTCACCTTCGTCAGTGGAGTGATCGCTTTGTGGGTAGCGGACCCCCAGACCTATGCCAGCATCCTGCTCGCCGGCCGGCCTGCCGACGAAGTCCTGGCCGTCATCTCTCGCCATGTCGTCCGCTCTTGCAAGAGGACCCTGGAGGTCGCCGAACAGGGAAGGAAGCTGTTCGGAGATCTCGAAGCCAGGCTCGTCAGCATGCCCCGAAGTCTCGACGAGGTCGAGCGGAGTCGAATCGACCAGCTCCGGCAGGCCGTTCTACGACTCATTCAAAAGGAGCATGCGCCCCTGCTGCGGATCGAGGCGATGAAGCTCCGCGCTTCGAAGGAGCTGGACATTCCGCCGCGGCGCCTCTGCGACCACGTGTTCCAGTACAGTCCCTCGATGCACCGGGACCGGCTGCAAAAGTATCTCGGGCTCTGGGGCGAACTGCGGGACCTGCCGATGACCTATGCCGACGCCAAGTTCAAGGACTTGGCGGCGCAGAACAACTCGTTCGCTAACAACGCTCGCCGGCGGATTCGCTTCCAAGAGCAGATACTGTGCAATCATGACCTCCACGGCTACATCGTGCAGCTTGCCTCGTTCCACTCGACCTCCGGGGCTCTCCAGACCTATAGCGAGGCGCTCAAATCGCTGGCGAACGTGGCGCAGAAATGCCTCGAGCATGCCCCGCGGAAAGCAAAGGTTCGTGAGCGGACAATCGAGGAGATCGAGAGGCAGTTCCAATTCCTCTACCGCAAGCAGCGGGCCCACCCAGGGTTCGACCTCCATGCGCTCCTACTGCGGGCGTCTCGCCTGATCAATGGGGGGGCCGTTCCCTCGCCGTTCGAGCACCTGCTTGAGGCTCTCGGGGCGGACTCGAGCTTCCGCCACCTCCTGACGGACGATGTTCTCGCGCAGTTCGCCACTCTTCCTGCGCAGCTGGCTGCCCTCATCGGTAAGAGTCGAAAGCACATTTCTAGCCGCTTCGAGAGTGTCTACGCGGAGTGGTTCTCGGATCCGTCCAGGCCCGGCTACATCGTGTCCCACGGCTACAGCCGCACCGTGCTTTCCGTGCTCAAGGGTATTCGCCCCCCGCAAGGCTCGTCCGGGCATCCGGCAGTGCCGCGACTCTTCTTCATCCTGGGCGAAGAGGAAGACAGCTTCGATACCAGGGTCATGGAGTTTGAGCTCAAGGAAGAGGGCACTCAGCGTCGAGCGTGGAGCTTTGGAGCCGGCAGCGAGCACCACCTCCTGGGGCTGCTAGCCCGCGAGGATGCCGTTCTCATCCTCCTCGGCGCCGAGTGCTTCGACAGCGACCGGCGGGTCGTCCACCCGCGCGGCATCTTTCGCCGCCTCGACCAGCTTGTCAGGGAGCTCAGCGAACGCGGCATCAGGTCGCTCGTGGTGGTCGTGGCCGAGAGCTACAAGTTGCACGGGACGTCGTTGACCAGCGACACCACTTTCTACGGCCAGCACTTCGATCGCATCGCCCTCTACGACCCGCAATGGATCGACTTGATCGTCACGGATGACACGACTTACCCAGAAAGGTGGCGGGACGTGATCGCGCCTCGCATGCGATGAGGCGCCTGGGCTTCGCGCTGGACTCGCGGCGGGCGCTCCTCGTAACTGCCCTCGCCCTCCCGCTCCTCGCCTGGGCGGAGCGGGCGGGGGTGACGGCGGTGGCGCGGCGCGTCCTGCCGACCGGGGAGGCGGAGTGGATCTGGGCGGAGTGGTCGGTGAGGGCGAAGACGCCGGCTGTCTTCTACGCGGCGCGCGACTTCGAGCTCGACGCGGTGCCGGCGGGCGCGCGGCTCCTGGTGCTGGCCGACGAGGAGCACGTGCTCTGGGTCAACGGCCGCCGCGTCGGGGCCGGCCGCTACCGCACCGGCGCGCCGCTCGACGTCTATCCGGCCGCCGATCTCCTGCAACCGGGCGCCAACCGCATCCTCGTCGAGCTGCGCAGCGCCCGCGGCGCCGGCGGCTTCATCGCCCGGCTCGAAGACGGCGACGGGCGCTTCCTCCTCGTCACCGACCCGTCCTGGCTGGTCTTCCGCCGCCACCGGCCGGGCTTGGTCCGCGGCTGGGAGCCGCTGGAGGAAGGGCCGGCCGCCGGCGAGCCGGCCTTCTCCTGGGGGTCGCCGCCGGTGGGGCGGTGGGACGCGCCGCGTCCCAGCCCGCCGCGGCCGCCGCTCGACGAGCGCACCGGCCGTGCCATTCGGCCGCGTCGCGTCGCCGGCGACCCGGCCGGCGAGCGCAAGCTCTACGACTTCGGCCGCGCGGTCACCGGCTACCTGCGCCTGGAGCACCGGCCGAACGCGGAGATGGACGTCGCGCTCCTCTTGGCCGGCGACCGCCCGCCCGACCCGCGCGACCGCGCGCAGGGCGCGGTCCTGCTCATGCCGGACGGCCGGGCCTGGCTCGACGCCCGCGCGCGCCGCTTCCGCTACGTGCTCTTGCTGGGGGCGCCGTCGGTGACCGGGGCGCGGGTGCTGCCGGTCGGGGGGGAGGAGGCCGCGGCGGCCGCGCGGCCGGAGCCGCCGGAGGGGGCGTTCGGGCTCGCGCCGCCGCCCTTACGAGCGCCGATTGAGGACGAAGTCCGGCGCGAACTCAAGGGCGTCCCGCGCGTCGCCGGGCGGGAAGAACTCTAGCTCCCGCTTGGCCTCGGCGGCGTAGCTCTCGGCGAGCTCGCGCACCTCGCCGAGCGTGCCCTCCGCGGCCACCAGCTCCAGCACTTCCGCGCGCCCGACCCGCTCGAAGCTGCGGTCCTCGAGCACCCACTCGACCAGCCGCCGCCGCGCCGGCGCCACCCGCGGCAGCAGGAGGAGGAGAGGCAGCGTCAGCTTGCCCTCGCGCAAGTCGGAGAGCACGGGCTTGCCCAGCTCCTCCTCGCCGGAGGTGAAGTCGAGGAGGTCGTCGACGAGCTGGAAGCAGGTGCCGAGCGCGCGGCCGTAGCGGTGGAGCACCTGCCCGGCCTCCGGGCGGCAGGGCGGGATGAGGCTGGGGAGCGAGCAGGCGGCGGCGAAGAGGTGCGCCGTCTTGCGGTCGACGATCTCGAAGTACTCCTCGACCGAGAGGTCGGCGGCGCCCAGGCGCGCCAGCGCCAGCAGCTCGCCTTCGGTCATCTTGAGGGTCGCGGCGCAGAGCCGCTGCACCACCTCGAGCTGGCCGTGCGAGAGCGCCATGCGCATCGCGGTGGTGTAGATCCAGTCGCCCAGCAGCACCGTCAGGTTGTTGCCCCAGAGGTGGTTGAGCGTCGGCTGGCCGCGGCGGAGGCTGGCGTGGTCGAGGATGTCGTCGTGGATCAGCGTCGCGGTGTGGATGAACTCGACGACCGCGGCGTAGGTCACCTCCTCGCGGCCGTCGTGGCCGAGGAGGCGGGCGGAGAGCAGGAGCAGCGCCGGGCGCACCCGCTTGCCGCCCGAGGCGGCGATGTACTCGCCGGCGCGGTGGATGAACGGCACGTCCGAGGCGAGATGGGTGCGGAAGACCTCCTCGGTGGCGAGGAGCTTGTCGGCGACCAGGTCGAGGAAGCGGGCCGGGGCCGGGGCGGTCGTCTGCTCGGCGGGGTCGATCATGCGCGGCGGTCGCGGGGCCCGGGCCTCAGAACTTGCGGACCGGCTCGAAGGGGGTGACCTGCGTCAGCCTGCCGTCGCGGAAGCGGTAGACCTTGCCGCTCTCGAAGAACCACCACGCGGCCTCCCGGTGGTCGGGGTAGTTAACGACCTGCACCTCGTCGGGCTTGCCCATCTCGGTGTAGACGCGCTGCTCGTCCTCGCTCTGCACCTGCGCCACGAACTGCCGCAGCTTGGCAACGAAGGCGGCGTTTTGGACCACCACCGTGGCGACGACCGGCCCGGACTGCGCGAAGCGGGACGTCAGGTCCACGCGCTCCAGCACCTCGATCCGCTCGCCGCCGGGCTTGCGCACCGGCACGCCGACCAGCAGCTCGAAGCGGTTGTAGTAGCGGTCGCGCGGCCAGACGAGGGCAAACGCCCCTTCGCGGTCGGTGGTGGCGGCGACGCGGCGGGTGTCGGTCGTGGTGCGCTGCAGGTGGCGCAGGCTCCAGGTCGAGCGCGAGGCCTCGAGCACCACCCGCAGGCTGGGGATGGGGGAGCCGTCCGGCCCGGTCACCAGGCCGCTGACCTCGACCTTCTGCCCGCTCTCGGCGGGAGGGGCGGCGGCGGCCGGCGCCGCGGCCGCGAGGCCGGCGAGGAGGAGCGCGCCGAAGGCGCGCGCGGCGGTCGGGCGGCGCGGCATGGGAAGGATTATAGCTACGGCTCTTCCCAGCGGACGTTCTTGGGCGGCGTGAACTGCCCGCGGCGCGGCAGCGTGCGGTAGCCGCCGATCTCGAAGCG
Source organism: Thermoanaerobaculia bacterium (assembly GCA_036397955.1). Classification (GTDB taxonomy): domain Bacteria; phylum Acidobacteriota; class Thermoanaerobaculia; order Multivoradales; family UBA5704; genus DASUNQ01. The sequence goes on from DASWHY010000408.1 coordinate 13,165, forward strand.
GGTGCGGTTGCCCTCCCGGTCGCGGTAGGAGAGCTCGACAATGCGCTGCTTGTCGGGATCGACGACGAAGGTCGCCTCGGCGAGCTGCTCGAGCGGGCGGATCGGCGTCAGCGTCACCGCGACGCCGCCTTCCCCCTCGCGGCTGGCGGCGCGGTAGCGGCCGCGCAGGTCGGCGACCGAGAGCAGCAGGAGGTCCAGCCCCGGCTCGTTCTTGCGGTCCACCTCGAAGCGCTGGCCGGTGCCGTCCTCGGGGTTCCACTGATGGGCCACCCCGCCGCAGAGGAGGAAGCTCTTGGGGAAGGGGTCGAGGTAGTCCCAGCGCAGGCAGTCGGGCAGGGCGAAGGCGAGCTGCCCGCTCTCGCGCTCGCCCGAGGTGAAGCCGGCCGGCACGTAGACCTGCACGAAGTTGGCGCCGGTCGGCCCGGCCGCCGCGAGGCTCCGCCGCACCCCCTCCAGCGTCCCCCAGGGCTCCTGGGCGGCGGCGGGGAGGGCGAGGAAGAGGCCGAGGGCGAGGAGGCGTCTCATGACCTGGAGAAACAAATTCGGCGCGGCATGTCATCCCGTAGCGCCCGGCCCACGTGCCGGGCGTCGTCAATGCCGGAAATGCCGCACCCCCGTCAGCACCATCGCCATCCCGTGCTCGTCCGCCGCGGCCACGATCTCCTCGTCCCGCTTGCTGCCGCCCGGCTGCACGACCGCCGTCACTCCCGCCGCCGCCAGCACGTCGAGCCCGTCGCGGAAGGGGAAGAAGGCGTCCGAGGCCGCCGCGGCCCCGGCCGTCGCCAGCCCCGCCTGCACAGCCTTGCGCACCGCCAGCTCGCAGGCGTCCACTCGGCTCATCTGGCCGGCGCCGATCCCGACCGTGCCGTCGCCCTGCGCCAGCACGATGGCGTTCGACTTGACGTGCCGCACGACCGCCCAGGCGAATTCGAGCGCCCGCCGCTCCTCGGCCGTCGGCTGCCGGCGCGTCGGGCAACTCCAGCCGGCGGGGTCGTCGGGGGCCGCGTCCGGCGCCTGCGCCAGGAAGCCGCCGTCGATGCCGCGCAGCTCGGCCGCGCCGGCGCGCGGCGCGTAGGGCGGGCAAGCGAGGAGGCGGAGCGCCTTCTTCGCCGCGAGGCGCTCGCGCGCGCCGGCGTCGAACTCCGGCGCCACGAGCACCTCGACGAAGAGGTCGCCGAGCGCCTCGGCGAAGGCCGCGTCGGCCGGGCGGTTGACCGCGACGATCGAGCCGTAGGCGGACACCGGGTCGGTGGCGAGCGCCCGCCGGAAGGCCGCCGCGAGGTCGGTGCCGCGTCCGGCGCCGCACGGGGTGTTGTGCTTGACGATGACCACCGCCGGCTCGGCGAACAGCGCCACCGCCTTGCGCGCCGCGTCGGCGTCGAGCAGGTTGTTCCAGGACAGGTCCTTCCCCTGCAGCTCCGCGAAGCCGCCGAGGACGCCGGGGCCGCCGGCGGTGCGGTAGACCGCGGCCGGCTGGTGCGGGTTCTCGCCGTAGCGCGGCACGACGTCGCGCTCGAGCGCCAGGCTCAGGCGCTCCGGGAAGCGCTCCTCCGAGGTTTCCTCCTGCCGGTCCAGCCAGGCGGCGATCGCCCCGTCGTAGTCGTGCGTGTGGCGGAAGGCCTTGGCGGCGAGGCGCCGGCGCAGCGCGTCCGGCAGCCGCCGGTCCCCCGCGCTCTCCAGCGCCGCCAGCACCTCGCGGTAGTCCTCGGGATCGACCACCGCCGCCACTGACTCGTAGTTCTTGGCCGCCGCGCGCAGCATCGCCGGGCCGCCGACGTCGATCGACTCGACGACCCGCTCCGGCGTCGCGTCCGCCGCCGCGGCGGTCTCGCGGAAGGGGTAGAGGTTGACGACCACGAGGTCGATCGGCCGGATGCCGTGCTCGGCGAGCTGCGCCAGGTGCTGCGGGCTGGCACGGCGGGCCATGATGCCGCCGTGGATGCGCGGGTGGAGCGTCTTGACCCGGCCGTCGAGGATCTCGGGGTAGCCGGTGATCTCGGTCACCGGCCGCACCGGCAGGCCGCGCCCGGCGAGGTAGGCGAGCGTGCCGCCGGTCGAGAGCAGCTCGAAGCCCAGGCGCACGAGCCCGCGCGCCAGCTCCTCGAGACCGCGTTTGTCGGAGACCGAGAGGAGGGCGCGCGGCCTCAACGCCGCCCGCCCGCGCGCGTCACCTGGAGCAGCCGCCCGGCGCCGGGCTGGAGGCCGCCGCGCGGGTCGGCGCCGCCGGCGCGCAGCCAGACCGAGCGGTAGACCGAGACCAGGTCGGTGACCGCGTGGCTGAAGCAGAGCGAGCCGACGGCGAAGGCGGTGGAGCGGTCGTCGAAGCGGCCGAGCCCCGAGGCATAGCCGATGCGCCGATATTCGAGGCCGATCGAGGCCGAGAGGGCGCCGGCGCGGGTGCGGCTGGCGGCGGCGAGGCCGGCCAAGTCGGGCCGCGCTGCGGCGAGCTGCGGGCGGAGGCCGTAGAAGATGAGCGGGAAACGCCCCTCCGCGCTCTCGACGTAGCGCGCGTAGTCGGCAGCGTAGCGCGCCTCGTCGGGGTCGCCGCCGGCGGCCGCGAGCGGGTTGTTGGCTTCGGCGACGCGCGCCGCGATGCCGCCGAGCCGCGCCACGATCTCCGCGAACGGCCGGTGCTCCTGGATGGCGGCGACCGCGGCCTCGACCTCGGCCGCGAGCTGGCGGTCGCCGCCGGGGGCGACCGGCGCCTGTGCCGCCTCGAGGTAGACCGCGCGGTGCTTCTCGATCTGCCGCGCCAGGTCCGGCGGCGCCAGCCGCGCCCCTTCGAGCGCGACGGTCGAGCGCGTCTTCGCCGTCCAGCCAAGGGCGGGCGCGGGCGCGGCCGCGAGGAGCGCGGCGAGCACCGCCGCGCGGCGCCGGTACAATGCGGGAGCCATCGATTCATTGTACATGCTCACCCGCACCCTCGACGTCACCGGCACCCTCTGCCCCATCCCGGTCCTCCTCGCCCGCCGCGCCATGCGCGCCCTGGGCCCCGGCGACCACCTAGAAGTCGTCGGCGACGACCCGGCGATGATGGTGGACATGCCGGTCTGGGCCGAGAAAGACGGCCACCGCCTGCTCGAGCTGGCGAAGGAGCCCGGCGGGCAGGTCCGCTGCCTGGCGGAGAAGGGGGGCGCCGCACCTGGAGCAGTCTCCTGAACGCCACGAAATGCTACCCTTTAGGAAGAACCCGGAGGGGACGACAATGGCCGCCCGCGTGCTCCCGATCGAATCCGTCGTCAGCGACCCTGCGGTCCGCGGCGGGCAGCCGGTGATCGCCGGGACGACGCTGCGCGTTTCCGACCTGGCCGCCTACCACACGCTCGCCGGGCTGACGGCCGAGCAGCTCTCCGTCCAGTTCGAGCTCGATCTCGCCCGCGTGCACGCCGCGCTCTCCTACTACTACCAGCACAAAGCGGAGATCGACGCGGAGATTCGCGCGAATGCGGAGGAGGCCGAGGTCCTGCGCCACCGCCTCGCCGCCCAGGGGCGCAGCGCCTCTCTTTGAGCGCGCTCAGCTTCTACCTCGACGAGAACGTCCCCACGGAGGTCGCCCGGCAGCTCCGCCTTCGGGCGCTCCATGCCTCCTATCCGAGCGATGCAGTCGCCGGCCGGGTGTTCTTCCTCGCCCTCTGATGTGAAACAGATCACAGCTGACCGGTGGCGGACTTCACTGCGGCGGCCGCCGCGGGCGGCTAGCCTTCGGGCGGAGTAGGAAACCCTGCCGTGAAGGAGATCACCATGCGCGCACTCCGATTCGTCCGCAACCTTTCCTTCCTCGTTCTCGCTCTGGCCGTCCCGGCCGGCCTCGTGGCTTGCAGCGACGGCAGCAGCCCCACCGAGCCCGCGCCCGCCGTGAGCGCCGCGCCGGCCGCCGCGGCCGCCGCTCCGGTCGTGGTCGCGGAGGAGGAGGCCGCGGCGCGCGGCGGCGCGCGCGCTCTCCGCCAGGAGGCGATGGGCGGCGAGGCGCCGCGCCGTGCGGCAGCCGGCGCCCCGGCGGTCCGCGTGGCCGCCGCCCCCGCGTCCACGATCACCGGCATCCCCGAGGCCGCCCGTGGCGGCAACGGCAAGGGGAAGGGCGGCGACAACCGCAAGCCGAAGCCGGAGACGCCGGCCAAGCCGGAGAAGCCGGAGAAGGGCGGCAAGGGCAAGCCCGGCGGCGACCTCCGCCTCGAGATCCAGCCCGACGTCTGGAACACCAACTGGGTGCGCAGCAACGGCACGGTCACGGCGCTGATCCGCGGCAGCAACCTCGGGGCCATCGATCTCGACTCGATCGTCCTCGTCGGCACCGACCCAGCCGCCGAGGAGCTCGAGCCGCTGCGCGTGCAGCGGGTCGGCAACCACATCCGCGCCTTCTTCGCCAAGGACGACGCCTTCGAGACCCTCGACACGCCGGCCCCCGGCGAAGTCCACGAGATCATCATCCGCCTCACGGTCGTGATCGCGGACGCGCCGGACGTCGAGAAGGAGCTCAAGGACACGATCCGGGTCGTCGGCCCCGCCACCTAGCCGCCGGCCCACCCCGCGGGCGGCGGCGGGTTTTTCCTCCCCACGCCGCCGCCCGCGCGGCTTCGCGTTTACGCCGCTCGCTACTCCCGCTCGAGCAGCTTCTTGTAGGCCGCCAGGTGGCGGATCGTCTCCGCCCCTTCGCCCAGCTCTTCGTAGAGGCCGGCGAGGTTGTAATGGGCGTCGGCGCAGGCGGGGTCGGCGGCGAGGGCTTCGAGATAGGCGGCGATCGCCTCGCGCGGGCGGTCGAGGTCCTGGAGGGCGACGCCCAGGTTGAAGCTGGCGGTGACGTCGCCGGGGCGGGCGGCGAGGGCGCGGCGGTAGTGCGCGGCGGCGCCGGCGGCGTCGCCGTCCTCGTGCAGGAGCCGGCCGAGGTTGAGGTGCGCGTCCGGGTGCTCGGGGTCGAGCGCCAGCGCTTTGCCGTAGGCCTCCTGGGCCGCCGCCGGTGCCGTCGCCTCCAGCTCGCAGGCCACTTCGTACCAGTCGTCGGCCTCGAGGTCCTCGCGGTCGCGCGCCTCGGCGTAGGCGCGCTCGGTGAAGGGCGCCGCGGCGGCGGCGAGCGGCGCCACCTCGAAGTCCAGCACCTGCTGGCCCGACTCGGCGAGCCAGGCCTCGCCGCCGGCGCGCACGACGATCGAGCCGCCCTCGGCGGCGATGCGCACGGTGGCGAGCGAGCGGCCGCGCGGGAGCTGCTCATGGAGGCGCGCCAGCGCCCGGCGCACCCGCCGCGGCGCGACGCCGGAGGCGAGCAGCCCTTGCGCCGCGCGCAGGACGACCAGGTCCTGGAAGGAGAAGAGGTAGGCGCCGCGCGCCCCGCGGCGCGGCGCCAGGAACCCGGCGCGGACGAAGGAGCGCACCCGCTCCTCGGCGACGCCGAGGAGGCGCGCCACGTCGTGGGTGGTGTAGCCGGGGAGGGGCGAGGAGAGCATGGCGCTGACGAGCGAGCCGTCCGCGAACGCCGCGCCGTGATCGTCTGGCGCCGGCGGGCGCACCGTCCTAGCGCTTGCCGGCGGCGGCGCGCGGCTTGGCGGCGCCGCGGCCGCCTTTGGCCGCCGCGGCCTTGAGCGGCGTCGCCTTGGCCGCCGCCTCGCGCGGCGCGCGGTGGGCCGGCTTCTTGACGCCCGCCTCGCCGAGGCTCGCCTTGAGCGCCGCCATGAGGTCGATGACCCGCGCCTTCGGCGCCTCCTCGGGGGGCGCCACGATCTGCTCGCCGGCGACCTTCTTCTCGATCAGCGCGACGATCCGGTCGCGCAGCACGTCCTTGTACGGCTTGGGGTCGAAGCGCTCGGCGGCGATCTGATCGACCAGCCGCAGCGCCAGCTCGAGCTCGTTCGGCTTGACCTCGGCGTCGCCCACCGGCACCTCGTCGAAGCTGCGCAGCTCGTCGGCATAGCGGAGCTGCTGCATGACGAGGCCGTTCTCGAACGGGCGCAGCAGCACGAGATAGCTGCGGCCGCGCGCCAGGTAGGTGGCGAGCGCCGCGTAGCCCGACTCCTTCATCGCCAGCGCCAGCAGGCGGTAGGGCTTCGGCCCGCCCTTGTCCGGCCCCAAGTAGTAGGACTTCTCGAAGTAGATCGGATCGACCGCGGCCAGCGGCACGAACTCGGCGATCTCGATCGCGTTGGTGGCCTCGGGCTCGAGCGCCTTGAGCTCCTCCTCGTCGAAGAGGACGTACTGCCCCTTGGCGAACTCGTACCCCTTGGCCATCTCGTCGCGCTCGACGAAGACCTCGTCGGTGGGGCACCAGTAGCGGTACTTGAGGCGCGTGCCGCAGCTGCGGTGCATCATGTTGAAGGAGACGGCGCTCTGCGGCTCGCCGGTCGAGTACAGCTTCACCGGGATCGCCACGAGGCCGAAGGAGATCGTGCCGGAGCCGATCGCGCGTGCGGGCATAATGCGGAAAATAGTAGCACGGAAGCCTAGTTAGAGGCGGTGGACTGCGTAGGTAGAGGACAGGATGGGCCTCGGCGACGGGCGATTGGGCTGGGTCGGCCGATCAACTGCGTAAGTTGAGGACCTCGGAGCGCGCCGCGGCCGGCCGATTGAGTAGGTTGAGGACCGAATGGGCTGGGTCGGCGGGCGAACTGCGTAGGTTGAGGACAGGAGCCCGCTTCGCGGCGGGCGGTTGGAGTAGGTCGAGGACCGAACCCAGTAGCTGGCGGACCGAAGTTAGTAAATCGCGGACAGTGGTTCGTAATCCGAGGACAGTAGCCGCCCATTCACCGGACGAACTGCGTAGGTCGCGGACCGCGGGGCCTCAATCGCCGGCCGACCCATCCCAAATGCCGGACGAACCGCGTAGGTCGGGGACACGAGCCCTCCATTCGCCTGGCGAACCGCGTGGGTCGCGGACCGAAGTTCGTAATTGGAAGACAGCAGTTCGTAACTTGGGGACAGCAGTTCGTAATCAGGGGACCGCGGGCTTCGCTTCGGCATCACCGGCCGCCTTTTCGCCCGCCGCGGCGCGCTCGCGGCGGGCCAGCTCCTCCTCGACGGCGGCGCGCACCACCGCCGCGAGCTCGTCGCGGCTCGGCGCCGCTCCGGCGAGCGCCGCGACGCGCCCTTCGGGGCTGCGGTGCGACGGCGCGATCCAATCGGTCAGCCGGTGCTTCGCCGCGGCCGCCTGATTGGGGTAGCCGAGCGTCACGAAGTCCGCCACCGGCACGTCGAGCAGCGCGGCGAAGGCCCGCAGATGGCGCACCTTGATCTCCAGCTTCCCTTCGAGCAGCTTGTCGAGATTGCCGCTGCCGAGGACCAGCCGCCTCTCCAGGGCGCGCTTCGTCCAGCCGGAGGCGGCCACCGCCTCGCGCAGCACCTGGCGCAGGGTTTTCTCGTTGCTCTCGCGCATGTCCTTGACGGAAAGTGTACGGCGGCCGGGGCGAAAGCGCAAGCCCCGCATATGCTTCGCCGCGTGCCGCTGACCCCCAACGTCGCCATCGTCGGCCGGCCGAACGTCGGCAAGTCGACACTCTTCAACCGCCTCGTCGGCCGGCGGCAGGCGATCGTCCACGACCTCCCGGGCGTCACGCGCGACCGCATCGTCGGCTTGGCGCAGCTCGACGGCGACCGCCCGGTGCAGCTCGTCGACACCGGCGGCCTGGTCCCCGGCGACGACCCGCTGGGCTTGAACCGGCAGGTCCTCCTGGCGGTGGAGGAGAGCGACCTCCTCCTCCTCGTGGTGGACGGCAAGCAAGGCCTGGTGGCCGCCGACGAGGAGGTCTGGAGCCGCTTCCGCCCCTACGGCAAGCCGACCATCCTGGTGGTCAACAAGGGCGACACGCGCGAGGCGCGCGAGCGCTTCGCCGAGTTCTACCGCCTGGGGATCGACCGCCTCCTGCTGGTCTCGGCCGAGCACGGCGGCGGCGTCGCGGACCTGCGCGAGGCGCTCGCCCTCTCGCTCCCCGAGGTGAC
>DASWHY010000409.1:0-1742 GCA_036397955.1 Thermoanaerobaculia bacterium
GGCTGCCACTCACGCAGGTGCGTGAAGCCGAAGCTTACGCAGCCAGAGCCAGTTCAGAGTTGGCTTTTGTGTCTTCTCAGTTGATTTGCCAGGTGACTGAGAACCTGGGCACGCAACAGTATCCTCGCCAAACCCGTCGAAGCCTGTCGCCCCCTCGACGCTGAAGCTAACGGCCGGCGACGGCCATTTCAACCCGGTTGCGCCCCGCCTGCTTCGCCCGGTAGAGCGCCGCGTCCGCGGACGTGCGCAGATTCGAGAGGTCGCCGATCGGCTCCGGGTACGCCGCGACCCCGCACGAGGTCGTCAGCGGATACGGGGAGCCACTCCACTGCCAGGTCGTGTTCGCCACCGAGTGCCGGATGCGCTCGGCGACCTCCAGCCCTTCCGCGAGCGGCGTGCGCGGCAGCCACACCGCGAACTCTTCGCCGCCGATCCGGGCGACGAGGTCGCCGTCCCGCACCGCCGCCTCGAGCAGCCGCGCGACGTGCCGCAGCGCCGAATCGCCGGCGGCGTGGCCGAGCGAGTCGTTCAGCCGCTTGAAACGATCCAGGTCCACGTACACCAGCGTTGCGGGCGGCGCGGGCCCCCCCCCCCTCCCGCCCCCGCGATACCGGCCCAGCACCTGCTCGAACTCGCGCCGGTTGCTCAAGCCGGTCAGCGGATCGCGAATCGCGCGCTGCTCCGCCTCGTACACCGCCCGGGCCGCCGCGAATCGGGGGCCGAGCTCGGCGACGAGGCGTCCAATCCGCTCGAGTCCCGGCGCGTCGCCGGCCAGCGGCGCACCAATCAGCACGAGCGCGCCGACCGCCGCGCGCCCGTCCACCAACGGATACGCCGCCCCGCCCCGCTCCTGGCGCCGGCGCTGTGGGCTCCCCGAACCGAAGACGTCCTCCCCGGCCTGCGTCACGACCGGCAGGCCCTGTTCGATCGCCCGCGCCGCCGGGGCGACGGGCTGCAGGACCAAGCCCGCGAGCCGTTTGTCCGCTCCCGGCGAAATCGCGATCACCTGCGCGCCTCCCCCGGTCTGCGGCAGGACGATCGCGGCCCCGCGCTGCGACAGCTGCTCGGCCAGCTCCGCCGCGGCCCGGGCGACGGCTTCGAGCGTCTGCGCCCCCGCTCCCGACAGGGCAACCGCCAGCTGCCTGGCCACGAGCTGCGCCGGCGCGTCGAGGACGTCCCGCTCGGCGAGCCGCATGCCCGCGACGAGGCGCCGCAGGTCGTCCACGGCCGCCTGCTGTGCCGCGTGACCCTCGCCGAGCAGGACACCCGCTCCATACGGGAAGTCCCCGACGGCGACGAACGTGCCGCCTCCCTCCGTATCCGGCGCGGTGTGGGTCCGCCCGTCCGCCGACGCCAGCTGCACCAGCGCGGCGCCCCGGTTGCGCCGGTCGTCGCCCGGGCCGAGGCTGCCGACCTGAAGGTCGCCCTCCCGTAACCCGACCGCCCACGCCGCTACCCCGCCGCAGGCGCGGCGCACCAGGTCGAGGACGTGCGCAAAGTCGAGCGGCCGGGAGGGAGGAGGTGGAGGCGCGCCGGGGCGCGCAAGCAGCTCGAGCAGCCGGGCGAGGAACCCCACGGCGCTCTAGGCGTGGTTGATGCGACTCGCGGCGGCGGCGGCGCCGAACCCGTTGTCGATGTTGACGACCGTGACGCCGGCGGCGCAGGAATTCAGCATGGCGAGCAGCGCGGCGAGCCCGCCGAACGAGGCGCCATACCCGACGCTCGTCGGCACGGCGATCACG
>DASWHY010000410.1:0-12961 GCA_036397955.1 Thermoanaerobaculia bacterium
TCGCGGTGCCCGAGGACGTCGCGCTCGGCGGCTTCGACGACATCCCGATCTCCCGCTACCTGAGCCCGCCGTTGACCTCGGTGCGGGTGCCGATCGCCGAGCTCGGCAGCCGCGCCATGCAGCACGTCCTGTCGCTCCTCGCGAGCCGTGAAGAAGCGGCCCCACCCGCCGGCAGCCGGCGCGACGTGGTCGCCACGAAGCTGATCGTCCGCGCCTCCTGCGGCGCCCTCCGCGCGCGGACGCCAACTCCATCAACCGAAGGGAGGCCCGAACCATGAGACCTGCGCAGTCCCGATCCCCGCTGGGCGGCCTCGCCCTGCTGCTCGCCGCCGCGCTCTGCTTCGCTCCGGCAGCGGCGGCGCAGAACACCACCAGCTCGATCCGCGGCGTCGTCCGCGACGAGAACGGACCGATCGCCGGCGCCAAGGTCGTCGCCGTGGACGCCGCGAGCGGTTTCTTCCAGGAGGCCACCGCCGGCGCCGACGGCAGCTTCGCCCTCCAGGGCCTCCGCCCCGCCACCTACGAGGTCACGGTCTCCTCCGAGGCCTACGCGCCGCAGAGCCGCAGCGTGCAGGTGCTCCTCGGCCAGGACGTCGGGGCCGACTTCGTGCTCTCGGTCAACGCCATGTTCATGGACGAGGTGACGGTCATCGGCGAGGCGACCCAGCTCCTCATCGACACCCGCAGCCCCGAGGTGGCCACCAACGTCACCACCCAGCAGATCGAGCAGCTCCCCCAGAACAGCCGCAACTTCCTCTCCTTCGCGGCGCTCGCGCCCGGAGTGCGCTTCACCGACAACGAGGACGACGCGGGCAAGAAGTTCCGCAGCGGCGGCGCCGACGCGCGGCAGGTCAACGTCTTCGTCGACGGCCTCTCCTACAAGAACGACCTCCTGCAGGGGGGCGCCTTCATGCAGGACTCCAGCCGCGGCAACCCCTTCCCGCAGAACGCGGTGCAGGAGTTCCGGGTGCTGACGCAGAACTACAAGGCGGAGTACGAGAAGGCGGCGGCGGCGGTGATCACCGCGGTCACCAAGTCGGGGGGCAACGACTTCCACGGCGACGCCTTCTACCTCTTCCAGGACGAGGGGCTCCTGACGCAGGACGACTTCGCCAAGGAGCGCGGCGATAAGGAGCCGGACGTCGAGCGCATCCAGGGCGGGCTCTCGATCGGCGGGCCGATCCGCGAGGACCGCCTGCACTTCTTCGCCTCCTACGAGCAGAACGACCAGGACCGGCTGAGCACGGTCTTCCGCGGCGGCGACTTCGGCCGCGCGCCGGCAAACGTCCAGAGTTTCCTCGCCGGGTTCGAGACCGGGGTGCTGGTTTCCCCGCTCGAGTCGAAGCTCCTCTTCGGCAAGCTCTCCTGGCAGCCGGCCTCCGGCCAGTCGTTCGACGCCAGCTACTACTGGCGCGACGAGCAGGAGATCCGCGGCTTCGGCGGCCTGCGCACCAAGGACGGCGCCGAGAGCTTCGAGGTCGGCAGCGACGCCATCGTCGCCAAGCACCAGCTCGTTCTCGGCAACTCGCTCAACGAGGCGAGCGCCACCTTCCAGCAGCTGCAGTGGTCGCCGACCGCGCTCGCCTCCGACACCCCGCGGCTGAACTACTTCAACATCCTCGACGTCGGCGGCAAAGACGCGACGCAGGACTTCCAGCAGGACAAGATCGGCCTGCGCGACGACTTTTCCTTCTTCAAGGAGTGGCGCGGCAGCCACTCGCTGAAGGCCGGGGTCGGGGTCAACTGGCTGGACTACAAGGTCACCAAGGAGCTCTTCGGCAACGCGCTGTTCGAGTTCCGTTCCGACGAGCAGTGGCAGTTTCCCTTCCAGGCGCGGCTCGGCTTCGGCAACCCCAGCCTGGAGTTCAGCAACACCCAGCTCGGCCTCTACCTGCAGGACGACTGGCAGGTCGCGGAGCGCCTCAGCCTGAGCCTCGGCGTGCGCTGGGACTACGAGTCCAACATGATCAACAACGACTACACGACGCCGCCGGAGCTGGTGGCGGCGCTGTCGAGCGCCTGCCGCACCTACGGCCAGCCGGTCGGCGGGCAGACCACCTGGTGCCTGCGCGACTTCCTCGACCTCGACCGCTACACCACGAACGGAAACGACCGCGACGACTACTTCGGCATGGTGCAGCCGCGCCTGGGCTTCTCATGGGACGTCAAGGGCGACGCCAAGACCGTGGTCTTCGGCGGCTGGGGCAAGTACTACGACCGCGTCGTCCTCAACGACATCTTCGACGAGCAGTACCGGCAGCAGTACAAGATCTTCAGCTTCTGCTTCTCCGCCGACGGCAGCCCGACGCCGGGGTGCGGCGTGCCGGCGATCGCTTGGCGGCCGGAGTTCCTCTCCGCCGCGGGGCTGGCCGGGCTGGTCGCCAGCGGCCAGGCGCCGGGCCCCGAGGTCTTCCTCGTCGCCAACGACCTGCGGCCGCCGCGCTCGGACCAGTGGACGCTCGGCGTGCGGCAGCAGCTCGGCAACTGGATCGCCGCGCTGACCTACGCCGGGGTGAGCGGCCACAACGGCCTGATGTACTTCTTCGGCGACCTGCCGCCGGGCACCGCCTTCAACGACCGCTTCGGCAACAACGTCGGCGTGCCGGGCTACGCGCGCGTCTTCACCACCTCGACGGCGCGCCGCTGGTGGTACGACGGGTTCTTCCTGACCCTCGACAAGCCGATCGCGGCCGGCGCCAAGTGGGGCTTCAACCTCGCCTACACCTACGCCGAGGCCGAGCAGACCGGCACCGACAACCCGGGCGAGGGAGTCGCCTTCGGCGCCTTCGACTACCTCAACCCCGACTCGCTCTACAAGTTCCCCGGCACCAACGACGAGCGGCACCGGGTGGTGGCGAGCGGCATCGTCGCCCTGCCCTGGAGCTTCCGCTTCTCCTCGATCATCACGCTGGGCTCGGGAGTGCCGTTCACCGTCTTCGACGACTCGGTGGGGCCGTTCCGGGTGGGCTGGAACGAGGGGCGGCCGGCGAAGGACGACTTCATCGTCCCCGACGCCTGGGCCTACCGCAGCGTCGACGCGCGCCTCGAGTGGGAGGCGCCGCCGATCGCCGACCGGGTGCGCGTCGGGCTCGTTGGCGAGGGGTTCAACCTCTTCGACCACGACAACTTCGGCTGCTTCGAGGCCTTCAAGCCGCGGCTGCCGGCGACGAACGCCCGCTTCGGTCAGCCGAACTGCGAGTCCAACACCCGGCGCTACCAGGTCGGCGCCCGCGTGAGCTTCTGAGGCGGGGGATCGGAGCGGCGGCGCTGCTGCTCGCGGCGTGCGCCGCTTCGACACCGCAGGCGACGACGCCGCCCGTTGGATCACCGCCCGCGGCGGACGAGGCGCTCCTCGACGAGATCGAGGAGCGCACCTTCCGCTTCTTCTGGGAGCGGGCGCATCCGGCGACCGGCCTCGTCCCCGACCGCTGGCCGACGCCGTCCTTCGCCAGCATCGCGGCGACCGGCTTCGGCCTCACCGCCTATCCCATCGGCGTCGAGCGCGGCTGGGTGGGGCGAGCGGAGGCCGCCGAGCGGGTGCGCGCGACGCTGCGCTTCCTGGCCGAGGCGCCGCAGGGGCCGGAGCCGGCGGGGCGCGCCGGCCACCACGGCCTCTTCTACCACTTCCTCCACCAGGACACCGGCCTGCGCTTCGAGCAGGTCGAGCTGTCGACGATCGACACCGCGCTGCTCCTCGGCGGCGTTCTCTTCTGCCGCAACTACTTCGACCGCGACGACCCGGCCGAGGCCGAGGTCCGCCGCCTGGCGACGGCGCTCTACGAGGCCGCCGACTGGCAGTGGATGCAGGCGCGCCCGCCGCGGGTGGCGATGGGTTGGTTCCCGGAGAAGGGGTTCCACCACCTCGACTGGACCGGCTACAACGAGGCGATGCTCCTCTACGTCCTCGCCCTCGGCTCGCCGACCCATCCGGTCGAGCCGGCGGCCTGGGAGGCCTGGACCTCGACCTACGAGGTCGCCGACTTCCACGGCCAGCGCTACCTCGCCTTCGCGCCGCTCTTCGGCCACCAGTACTCCCACCTCTGGATCGACTTCCGCGGCATCCGCGACGCGGCGATGCGCCGGCTCGGCTTCGACTACTTCGAGAATTCGCGGCGCGCGGCGCTGGCGCAGGTCGCCTGGGCGCGCGCCAACCCGCGGCGCTGGCGCGGGCTGGGCGGCGCCGTTTGGGGGGTCACCGCCTGCGACGGCCCGGCCGACGTCGAGCTCGAAGTGAACGGCGAGAAGCGCCGCTTCTGGACTTACGCCGGCCGCGGCGTCGGCCCCCATTACGACGTCGACGACGGCACCATCGCCCCCACCGCCGCCGGGGGGTCGCTGCCATTCGTCCCCGCCGAGGCGACGGCCGCCCTCGCCGCGATGCGCCGCGAGCACGGCGAGCACCTCTTCGCGGCCTACGGCTTCCTCGACGCCTTCAACCCGACCTTCACCTTCACCGACGTGCCGGTGCGCCACGGCAAGGTGGTGCCCGGCGCCGGCTGGTACGACACCGACTACCTCGGCATCGACCAGGGGCCGATCGTGGCCATGATCGAGAACCACCGCTCCGGGCTCGTCTGGCGGGTGATGCGGCGCGACCCCGACCTGCGGCGCGGCCTCGAGCGGGCCGGTTTCGCGGGCGGATGGCTCGACGCAGCTACGAACTGAGCCCGGCGCTCGCCGGGCTCCTCGCGCTCGCGCTCGCCGCCTGCGGCGCCCGCGACCCGGACCCGAACCTCGTCCGCTTCTGGGCCTTCGGGCGCGAAGGGGAGATGGTGCGGGAGCTGGTCCCCGAGTTCGAGCGCCGCCACCCCGGCGTGCGGGTCGAGGTGCAGCAGGTCCCCTGGACGGCGGCGCACGAGAAGCTCCTCACGGCGCATGTCGGCAACGCCACCCCCGACGTCGCGCAGCTCGGCAACACCTGGGTCCCGGAGTTCGTGGCGCTGGAGGCGCTGGCGCCGCTCGACGTGCGACTCGCCGTGTCGCGGGCGGTGGCGCGCGCCGACTATTTCGCCGGCGCCTGGGACTCGAACGTGGTGGACGGCGTCACCTGGGGAGTCCCCTGGTACGTCGATACGCGGGTGCTCTTCTACCGCACCGATCTGGTGGCGGCGAGCGGCGCCCCCTGGCCGCCGCGCACCTGGGCGGAGTGGCGGCAGGCGATGGCGCGGATCAAGCAGCGCGGCGGCGCGGAGCGCTACGCCATTCTGCTCCCGGTGGACGAGTGGGACAAGCCGGTGCTCCTCGGGCTCCAGGCCGGCGCCGCCCTGCTCGACGCCGAAGGGCGGCGCGGCGCCTTCCGCGACCGGCGCTTCCGCCGCGCCATGGTCTTCTACACCGACCTCTTCGCCGCCGGCCTCGCCCCGCCGGTCACCTCGAGCGGCATCGCCAACCTCTACCAGCAGTTCGCCGAAGGATACTTCGCGATGGTGGTGACCGGCCCCTGGAACCTGGGGGAGTTCCGCAACCGGCTGCCGGCCGACATGCAGCAGCGCTGGGCCACCGCGCCGCTGCCGGCCCCCGACGCGTCGGCGGGCTACCCGGGAGTGTCGCTCGCCGGCGGCGCCAGCCTGGTCCTCTTCCGTCACGCCGCCGAGCACGACGCCGCCTGGCGGCTGGTCGAGTTCCTCTCCGCGCCGGCGCAGCAGGCCCGCTTCTATGCCCTGACCGGCGACCTGCCGTCCCGCCGCTCGGCCTGGGCGCGCACCGACCTCGACGCCGACCCCCGCGCGGCGGCCTTCCGCGAGCAGCTCGGGGCGCTCGCGTCGCTCCCCAAGGTCCCGGAGTCCGAGCAGATCGTGGCCCGCGTCGCCGAGGCGGTCGAGCAGGTGGTGCGCGGCAGCCGCACGCTGGACGAAGCGCTCGCCGCCCTCGACGCCGACGTCGACCGCATGCTGGAGAAACGGCGCTGGCTGCTTGAGAAGAAAGCCGGGGAGGCCCGTCCGTGAGCGCTGTCCCGCGCGAGAGCACCGGCACGCCCAAGGAGGCGCGCGCCGCCTGGTGGCTGCTGGCGCCGGCGCTCGGCGCCATCGTCCTCTTCTTCGCCCTGCCGGTGGTGGCCGGGCTGCTCCTCTCCTTCTCCGACTTCGACCTCTATGCCATCGCCGATCCGCGGAACGCCCGCTTCGTCGGGCTCGGCAACTACGCCCGCCTCCTCCGCGACCCGCTGTTCTGGAAGGCGCTCGGCAACACCTTCCTCCTGGTGGCGGTCGGCGGTCCGCTGACCCTGGCGGTGGCGCTCGGCGGGGCGCTCCTGGTGAACTCGCGCCTCGCCCGCCTGCGCGGCCTCTACCGCACCATCTTCTTCGCCCCGGTGGTGACGACGCTGGTGGCGGTGGCGGTCGTCTGGCGCGCCCTCTACCACCCGCGCTTCGGGCTCTTCAACCAGATCCTCGGCCTCTTCGGCGTCCCCGAGATCGACTGGCTCGGCCATCCGCGCTGGGCGATGCTCGCCATCGTCCTGCTCTCGGTCTGGCGCAGCTTCGGCTACTGCCTGGTGATCCTCGTCGCCGGCCTGCAGGCGATTCCGGAGACGCTCTACGAGGCGGCGCGCCTCGATGGCGCCTCCTGGTGGCACCAGCTCCGCCACGTCACGCTGCCGCTGCTGCGGCCGACCCTGGTCTTCGCCGGCGTGATCACCACCGTCGGCTTCTTCCAGCTCTTCGCCGAGCCGTACGTGATGACCCGCGGCGGGCCGCTCAACGCGACGCTGTCGATCGCCCTCCTCATGTACCAGCAGGGCTTCCGCTGGTGGAACATGGGGCACGCGGCGGCGATCGCCTTCACCCTCTTCGCGCTGATCCTGGCGACCTCGGCGCTGCAGGTCGGCCTGCGGCGGCGGGAGGCGCGGCGGTGAAGCGCCGCCTCCTCTCCATCGCCGTCAACGCGGCGCTGCTCCTGGCGGCGCTCCTCACTCTCCTGCCGCTCGCCTGGATGGTCTCGGCGTCCTTCATGCCCGCCGGCGAGGCCAACCAGCTCCCGCCGCGCTACCTGCCGAGCGCGCCGACGCTGGTCCACTACCAGACCCTCTTCGCGCGCCTCAACCTCGGGCGCGCCTTCCGCAACTCGCTCATCCTGGCGACCGCGATCACGGCGGTCTCGGTGCTCTGCAACTCGATGGCCGGCTACGCCTTCGCCAAGCTCCGCTTCCGCGGCCGCGACCGCCTGTTCGCGCTGCTGCTGTTGACCCTGGTGGTGCCGCCGCAAGTCGGCATGCTGCCGCTCTTCCTCGAGCTGCGCGCGCTCGGCCTGGTCAACAGCTTCGGCGGCGTCCTGGTGGCGGCCATCGCCACCGTCTTCGGCATCTTCCTGGTGCGGCAGTTCGCCCTCGCCATCCCCGACGAGTTGCTCGACGCGGCGCGCATCGACGGCGCCTCGGAGTGGCGGATCTACTGGACGGTGGTGCTGCCGCTCTTGCGGCCGATCCTGGTCACCCTCGCGGTCTTCACCTTCCTCGGGTCGTGGAACGACTTCATGTGGCCGCTCATCGTGCTGACCGACGAGCGCCTGCAGACCCTGCCGGTGGCGCTCGCCAACCTCTCCGGCGAGCACGTGCAGGACACCGAGCTGATGATGGCCGGCGCGGTGGTGACGGTGCTGCCGGTCCTCGTCCTCTTCCTCGCCGCGCAGCGCCAGTACCTCGAAGGGATCCTGATGGGGGGCCTCAAGGAGTGAAGCGCCGGCTCGCGGCGCTGCTGGCGGCCGGCTGCCTCGCGGCCCGCGGCGCCCAAGGGAACGGTGGTGGGGCGGCGGGCGCCGGCGCGCCGGTGCGCTTCGACCTCTTCGACGCGCAGCGCTGGGAGGCGGCCCCCGCGGACGGCGTCGACCTCCAGATCAACGCCGAGCCGACGAGCGGCGGCGAGCCGGCGCTCCGCCTCAGCTTCGACTTCCACGGCCGCGGCGGCTGGGCGGCGGCGCGGCTGCCGCTGGACCCACCGCTCGCGCTGCCGCCCAACTGGGAGCTGCGCTTCCGCCTGCGCGGCGAGGCGCCGCCCAACCATCTCGAAGTCAAATTCGTCGATCCGGGCGGCGAGAACGTCTGGTGGTCGGTCAAGCGCGATGTCGACTTCCCGCGCGAGTGGACGCCGATCCGCATCCGCAAGCGGCAGGTGCAGTTCGCCTGGGGGCCGGCTGGGGGCGGCGAGATCGACCGGCTCGGCGCCCTCGAGATCACCGTCACCGCCGGCAGCGGCGGCAGCGGCCGGGTCTGGATCACCGACCTGGAGCTGGTGCCGCTGCCGCCGGCGCGCCCCTACGCCGGTACGCCGCGCGCGACGGCGAGCGCGGAGATCCCCGGCCACGCGGCCCGCGCTGCGTTCGATGGCGACCCCACCACCGCCTGGCGGGCGCCCGCCGAGGAGGCCGCCTGGACCCTCGACTTCGGCGAGCCGCGCGAGCTCGGCGGGCTCACCCTGCGCTGGGAGAAGGGGCGGCAGCCGCGCTGGTTCGCGGTCGAGCTGTCGGACGACGGCGCCCAGTTCCGCGAGGCCTACCTCGCCCGGCGCGCCGGCGGCGAGCGCAACGACCTCTTCCTCCCCGACACCGAGACCCGCTTCGTGCGCCTGCGCCTCCCCGCCGAGGCGCGCGAGCGCGGCCTCGCCGAGGTGGAAGTCCGCCCGTTGGCCTTCGCCGAGTCGAAGAACCGCTTCTTCGAGACGATCGCCGCGGAGGCGCCGCGCGGCGCCTACCCGCGCGGCTTCTCCGGCGAGCAGGTCTACTGGACGCTGGTCGGGCTCGACGGCCACCTGGAGGAGGGGCTCTTCTCCGAGGACGGCGCGCTGGAGCCCGGCGAGAAGGCGCCGGCGCTCGAGCCCTTCGTCCACCTCGACGGCCGCCTCTGGAGCTGGGCCGACGTCGCGGCCGAGCAAGCACTCGCGGACGGCGACCTGCCGATCCCCACCGTGGCCTGGCCGCTGCCGGGCGGGCTTCGCTTCGAGGCCACGGCGCTGGCGCCCGAGCCGGAGAGCGAGGCGCCTGCCGCGCCCGCGCTCCTCGCCGTCCGCTACCGGCTGCACAACACCGGCGGCGCGCCGCGCGCCGGGACGCTGTTCGTCGCCGCCCGGCCGTTCCAGGTGAACCCGCCGGCGCAGTTCCTCAACGTCGCGGGCGGGGTGGCTCCGCTCCGCCGCGTCACCTGCGAAGAGGCCGCCTTGCGCCTCGACCAGCGCCGCGTCTCGGCCGCGCCGCCGCCGGACGCCTGCGGCGCCGCGATCTTCGACGAAGGGCCGATCACGGGCTGGCTCGCGCGCGGCGAGGTCCCGGTCGAGACCACGGTCGAAGACCCCGCCGGCCTCGCCTCCGCCGCCCTTGCCTGGTCTTTTCACCTGCCGCCGGGAGGAAGCCGCGAGATCGTCCTCGCCGTGCCGCTCGGGGAAGGTGCCGCCGCCGAGCCGCTCGACGCCGCCCGCTTCGCCGCCCTCGAGACCGCCGCCCGCGCCGCCTGGCGCGCGCGCCTCGACCGCGTCGAGATTCGCCTGCCGCCCGAGGCCCAACCGCTCCTGCGCACCCTCCGCACCGGCCTCGCCGCCATCCTCATCCACCGCGACGGCCCGGCGATCCAGCCCGGCTCGCGCGCCTACGCCCGCTCCTGGATCCGCGACGGCGCGCTGACGGGCGGCGCCCTCCTCCGCCTCGGCCACGCCGACATTGCGCGCGCCTTCGCCGAGTGGTTCGCCGGCTTCCAGTACCCCGACGGCAAGGTCCCCTGCTGCGTCGATCGCCGCGGCGCCGACCCGGTGCCGGAGAACGACAGCGACGGCGAGTGGATCCATCTGGTCACCGAGGTCTACCGCTACACCGGCGACCGCGCCTTCGCCGAGCGCCTGTTCCCCGGCGTCGAGCGGGCGGTGGCGCACCTCGACGCGCTGCGCGCCGCCCGCCGCACCCCCGAGTACCGCACGGGCGAAAAGCGCCTCTTCTTCGGCCTCCTCCCCGAGTCGATCAGCCACGAGGGGTACTCGGCCAAGCCGATGCACTCCTACTGGGACGACGCCTTCGCCTACCGCGGCTACGCCGACGCCGCGGCGCTGGCGGCGGCGCTCGGGCGCGCTGATCTCGCCGCGCGCTGGGGGGCGAGCCGCGACGAGTTTCGCGCCGACCTCCTCGCCTCGCTCGACCTCGCCCGCGCCCGGCACGGCATCGACTACCTCCCCGGCGCCGCCGAGCTGGGGGACTTCGACGCCACCTCGACGACGGTGCTCGTCGAGCCCGGCGGGCTCGACGCCTTCCTGCCGCTGGCGGCGCTCGCCGCGACCTTCGAGCGCTCCTGGCGCGAATTCGTCGAGCGCCGCGACGGCGCCCGCGCCTGGGAGGTCTACACGCCCTACGAGCTGCGCCAGGTCGGCACCTTCGTCCGCCTCGGCTGGCGCGAGCGGGCGCACGAGCTCCTCGCCTTCCTCCTCGAAGGCCGGCGGCCGCCGGCCTGGAACCAGTGGGCGGAGGTGGTGGCGCGGGAGGCGCGCGCGCCGCGCTTCTTCGGCGACCTGCCGCACGGCTGGGTGGCCTCCGACTTCGCGCGCAGCCTCCTCGACCTCCTCGCCTACGAGCGGCGGAGCGACGGCGCCCTCGTCCTCGCCGCCGGCGTGCCGCGGGCCTGGCTCGCCCCCGGCCGCGAGGTCGGCGTGCGCGGTCTGCACACCCCCTGGGGGCCGCTCGCCTACTCGCTGCGCGGCGAGCGCGGGCGCGTCGCCGTGCGGATCGAGGCGTTGGCGGCGCCGCCGCCGGGCGGCGTCGTCCTCGCCCTGCCCGACCTCCCGCCGCGGCCGCTCGCCGCGCTGCCGGCCGAATTCGCCGTCGAGGTCCCCTGGTGACGGCGGGCGCGCCGCGCGACGGCGCCCCGCTCGCCCCCTGCCGCTACGGCCACTTCACGCCCGACGGCCGCGAGTACGTGATCACCGACCCGCGCACGCCGCGCCCCTGGGCCAACGTCATCGCCAACCCGCGCGTCGGCCTCGCCGTGTCGCAGACCGGGAGCGGCTTCTCCTGGATCGACAACTCGCAGCTCGCGGCGATCGTGCGCTGGCAGCAGGACCTGGTCGCGGATTGCTCCGGCCGCTTCCTCTACCTGCGCGACCTCGACTCCGGCGCGGTCTGGTCCGCCGCGCCGGCACCCTGCTGGCCGTCCTACGAGCGCTTCGCCTGCCGCCACGGCCTCGGCTACACGACGTTCGAGAGCGAGCACCAAGGGATCGCCGCCGAGTGGACGCTCTTTGTCGATGCCGAGGCGACCGTCGAGCTCTGGCGGATCTCCTTGCGCGACACGGCCGGCCGGCCGCGGCGCCTCGCCGTCGTCCCGTTCCTGGAGTGGAACTGCGGCACCTCGCCGGCGCCGCGGCGGGAGTTCCAGAAGCTCTTTTTGGAGACCCGCTGGGACGCGGCGCGCGGCGCCGTCGCCGCCGGCAGCCACATGTGGGACGTGCCGTCGCCGCGCTGGGGGCACTGGAACACCAGCTTCCCTTACTGGAGCGCTTTCGCCGCCGCGCAGCCGGTGGCGGCGGCGACCGGCGACAAGGGGGAGTTCCTCGGCCGCTACGGCAGCTGGGCGCGCCCGGCGGCCCTCGCCGGCACCTCCTGGCGCCCGCTCTTCGGCCGCCACGGCGACCCGGTGGCGGCGCTCGCCTGCGAGGTGGCGCTGCCCGCCGGCGGCGGCTTCGAGGGCGGCTTCGTCCTCGCCACCGCCGAGGCGCCCGACGGCTCGCCGGAGCCGGCGCTGGCGCTCGCCGCGCGCTTCGCCGCGCCGAAGGCGATGGACGGCGCGCTCGCGGCGGTGCGCGCGGCGTGGGCGGAGCGGCTCGCCGGCCACCGCGTCGCGACGCCGGAGCCGACCCTCGACCTCCTCGCGAACGACTGGCTGCGCTACCAGGCGATCTCCGCCCGTCTCTGGGGACGCTGCGGCTACTACCAGCAGAGCGGCGCCTACGGCTATCGCGACCAGCTCCAGGACTCGCAGGTCTGGCTCACCATCGACCCCGCGCGCTGCCGCGAGCAGGCGAAGCTCCACGCCGCGCACCAGTTCGCCGACGGCTCGGTCGTCCACTGGTGGCACCCGCTGACCGAGCAGGGGCACGTCACGCGGATGAGCGACGACCTCCTCTGGCTCGCCTACGTCCTGGCGAGCTACCTCAAGGAGACCGGCGACTTCGCGGTGCTCGACGAGCGCGCCCCCTTCCTCGACGACCCCGCGCCGGCGACCCTCGGCGAGCACGTGGCGCGCGCCTTCGCGCGGGTCGAGCGGCGCACCGGGCCGCGCGGCCTCCCTTACATCGGCGCCGGCGACTGGAACGACGGCCTCTCGGCGCTCGGCCTCGAGGAGCGCGGCGAGTCGGTCTGGCTTGCGGAGTTCCTGGCCGGCCTCTGCGCCGACTGGGCCGAGGTCCACCGCCGCACCGGGGACCTGGAGCGGGCGGCGGCGCTCGCCGCGCGCCGCGAAAGCCTCGTCGCGGCGGTCAACGAGCACGCCTGGGACGGCGGCTGGTACCGGCGCGCGACGCGCGACGACGGCGGCTGGATCGGCGGCCGCGACGGCCGCTACGGCCGGATCTTCCTCAACCCGCAGACCTGGGCGGTGCTGGCCGACGTGGCGCCGCCGGAGCGCGCCCGCGCCTGCCTGGCGGCGGTGCGCGAGCACCTGCTGACGCCGGCCGGCGCGCTCCTCTTGGCGCCGGCGTGGGCCGAGCCGGACGCCGCCGTCGGCTACATCACCCGCTACGCCCCCGGCATGCGCGAGAACGGCGGCGTCTACACCCACGCCGCGGTATGGGCGATCGCCGCCGCGGCCAAGGCCAAGGACGCGGAGCTGGTGGCGGCGCTCCTCGCCGCCATCGACCCGGTGCGGCAGGACCCCGAGCGCCACTGGGCCGAGCCGTACGTCCTGCCCGGCAACGTCGACGGCCCCGAGTCCCCCTTCCACGGCCGCGCCGGCTGGACCTGGTACACCGGCGCCGCCGCCTGGCTGCCGCGCGTCCTC
>DASWHY010000411.1:0-2774 GCA_036397955.1 Thermoanaerobaculia bacterium
GAGACCAGGGCGCCGGCCACGAAGCCGACCTGCACCGCCATCGTCAGCCAGGCGGCCGCGCGCCCGGAGAGCGCCCACTCGGCGGTGAGCTGCGGCACGACCGCCGAGACCGAGAACCAGAGCCCCATCGCCAGCAGCTCCACCGCGGCGAGCACCGCCAGCACGCGCGCCTTGTGCGCCCGGTGCGCCGGGTGCTTCGCTTCGCCGGGGCGCGGGTCCATGGGCGCCGGCATTCTCTACCAGCGCTAGACTCCCGGCCTTCCATGACCCTTGCGGAGGAGCCGCGCCGATGAGACGCACTGCCGTCCTGCTCTGCCTCGCCTTCGCCGCCGCCCCGCTCGCCGCGCAAACGAGCGACGTTTCCGGCCGCCTGCACGACCTCTTCCGCCGCGAGTGGGAGCTCCGCCTGCGCGCGGACCCGCTCCTCGCCACCTCCGTCGGCCGCCACGACTACGACGACCGCCTCCCCTCGGTGGCGCTGGAGGACCTCGCCCGCCACGTCGAGGCGACGCTCGCCTTCCTGGCCGAGCTCGACGCCATCGACCGCGCCTGGCTGCCGACCGCGGACCGAACCCACGCCGACATCTTTCGTCGCCAGCTCGAGGACCGGCTCGCCGACTACCGCTTCGGCGACTGGCAGATACCGTTCAACGCCGACTCCGGCTTCCACACCGGCTTCGCGCAGCTTCCGTCGCAGGTGCCGCTCTCGACCGTCCGCGATTACGAGAACTACATCGCCCGCCTCCGCGCCTGGCCAGCGCACGTGGCGCAGCAGCTCGAGAACCTGCGCGCCGGCCTGGCGCGCGGCATGACCGTGCCGCGCGTCGTCCTCGACGGCTACGAGGGGACGATCGCCGCGCACGTCGTCGAGGACCCGGCCAAGAGCGTCTTCCACCGCCCCTTCGAGCGCTTTCCGGCCACCTTCCCGGAGGCCGAGCGCGAGCGCCTGCGCGCCGCCGGGCAGGCGGCGATCCGCGAAGGGGTGGTCCCCGGCTACCGCGACTTCCTCGCCTTCTTCCGCGACGAGTATCTGTCCAAGGCGCGCACCACGATCGGCGCCTCCGAGCTCCCCGATGGCCGCGCCTTCTACGCCCATCAGGTGCGCCGCTTCACCACCCTCGAGAAGACGCCCGAGGAGATCCACGCGCTGGGCCTCGCCGAGGTCGCGCGCATCCAAAGCGAGATGGACGCGGTGATGAAGAAGGTGAACTTCACCGGTGACTTCCCCGCCTTCCTCCAGCTCCTGCGCACCGACCCGCGCTTCTACGCCAAGACGCCGGAGGAGCTGCTGTCGCGCGCCGCCTGGATCGCCAAGCGGATGGACGGCAAGCTCCCCGCCCTCTTCGGCATGCTGCCGCGGCTGCCGTACACCGTCGAGCCGGTGCCCGACCACCTCGCCCCCAAATACACCTCCGGCCGCTACGTCGAGGCGCCGCAGGGCGGGACGCAGCCGGGCATCTACTGGGTCAACACCTACAAGCTCGAGAGCCGCCCGCTCTACAACCTCGAGGCGCTGACGCTCCACGAGGCTGTGCCCGGGCACCACCTGCAGATCGCCCGCGCGCAGGAGCTCGCCGGGCTCCCCGACTTCCGCCGCTTCACCTACCTCTCGGTCTTCGGCGAGGGGTGGGGGCTCTACTCCGAATGGCTGGGGATCGAGGCCGGCTTCTACACCGACCCCTACAGCGAGTTCGGGCGCCTGAGTTACGAGATGTGGCGCGCCTGCCGGCTGGTCGTGGACACCGGCCTCCACGCCATGGGCTGGAGCCGGCAGCAGGCGATGGACTACCTCGCCTCCCACACCGCGCTGCCGCTGCACGAGGTGGAGACCGAGACCGACCGCTACATCTCCTGGCCGGGGCAGGCCTTGGCCTACAAGATCGGCGAGCTCAAGATCAAAGAGCTGCGCCGCCGCGCCGAGCAGGCGTTGGGCCAAGCCTTCGACGTGCGGGCCTTCCACGACGCCGTCATCGGCAACGGCTCGGTGCCGCTCGGCGTGCTGGAGGCCAACGTCGACCGCTTCATCGCCGAGCGGCGGGCGGCGGGAGCGCCGCGCTCGGCTCCATCCGGTCGATGAAGAAGGCCGCGTCGAGCAGGCGCGGCCAGTCGCGCTCGATCGGCTCGTGGAAGTTGAAGCCGGCGGCGAGCGGCGCGCGCAGCCAGTGGTCGGCCGGCAGCGCGCGGAAGTCCACGAACAGATAAGGCTTGCCGGTGCGGTGGAGGAGGTCCTCGAGCGCGCCGGGAGCGGCCTCGATCTCGACCGGCCCCTCGTCGAGCGCGGCGTCGGCGTAGCGGTAGACGCCGGAGTGGGCGCTGAAGCCGATCGTGTAGAGCGCCTCCCCGAGCGCCTGCTCGAGGAATCTGCCGGTCGAGCCGGCGTGAGGTCGCCCGGGGGCGGGCCCGCGCGGCGAGAAGGCGTCGGTGAAGACGTGGTAGTTATGCGCCCAGACGATGACCTTGCGCTCGCGCAGCGGGCCGTTCAGCCACCAGAGGAGGTTCTCGGCCATCGCGGTGTCGCGGCTGTAGCCGTCGGCGTTGCCGGCCTCGACGTCGGCGGGCAGCGCGCGGTCCATCGCCAGCAGGCTGACCAGGCTCTGGCGGGCGAAGTCGATCTCGCGCGGGCCGACGAAGCGCAGGAGCTCCTGGCGCCGGGCATCGATCGTCGCGACGAGCCGCTGCGGCAGCGCCCGGTTGTAGTGGCGCTCGCCGGGGCGGTCCCAGTGGTCCTTCGGCACCAGGCCGGCGGACATGGCGGTCAGGTCCGCGCGCTCCTG
>DASWHY010000412.1:0-4587 GCA_036397955.1 Thermoanaerobaculia bacterium
ACAGCTCGAGCGGCGCCGGCGCGAGACCCTCGCCGCCCTCGCCGCCGCCGGCCTGCTCGAACGCAACCGCGCGCTGCCGCTGCCCGAGCTGCCGCTGCGGGTCGCCCTCGTCACGTCGGAGGGGAGCGCCGCCTACCACGACTTCCTCTCCGGCCTCGCCGAGAGCGGCTACGGCTTCCGCGTCATCTTCGTCCACGCTTCGGTGCAGGGGCGGGAGGCGGAGCGCGAGGTGGTCTCGGCGCTCGCCGCGCTCGCCGGCGCGGCGGTCGATTGCGCCGTCCTGGTGCGCGGCGGCGGCTCCCGCGCCGACCTCGCCGCCTTCGACAGCCGCGCCGTCGCCGAAGCGGTGGCGCGGGCGCCGTTTCCCGTGCTGACCGGCCTCGGCCACGAGATCGACCGCGCCATCGCCGACCTCGTCGCCCACACCGCGCTGAAGACCCCGACCAAGGCAGCGGAGCTGCTGGTCGAGCGGGTGGCGCGGGCCGAACAGCGGCTGGTGGAGCTGCGCCAGGCGTTGCTGCGCCAGGGTACGGCGCCGTTGCGCGCCGGGCGCGAGGCGCTCGGGCGGGCCGAGCGCGGCGTGCGGCTGGCGCGGCTGCGCCTCGCCGGCCGGGGGGCGCGGGTGGCGGAGCTGGGGCGCGCGCTCGGCCGCGCCGGGCAGGGCACCCTGCGCGCCGCCGCCCGGCGCACCGAGGGCCTCGAGCGCCTCTGCCGCCAGCTCGGCCCCGAGCGCACGCTGGCGCGCGGCTTCTCGATCACCCGCACGGCGGAGGGCGTGCTGCTGCGCGAGGCAGCACGCGCCGCCGCCGGCGAGCTGCTGGTCACCAGCCTCGCCGCGGGCGCGCTGCGCAGCCGGGTGGTGGAGGAGGGGGAGCAGGGATGACCGATCCGCAGGCGCAGGCCGAACCGAGCTTCCGCGAGGCGATCGACGAGCTGGAGCGCATCCTCGCCCGCATCGAGGGGGAAGAGGTGGACGTCGACCGCCTGGCCGAGGAGCTGCGCCGGGCGGCCGAGCTGCTCGAGGTCTGCCGCGCCAAGATCCGCCGCGCCGAGGTCGAGGTGACCCAGATCGTGCAGGGGATCGAGGGGCGCGAGCCGTCGTCTGACTAGAACGCCTCGACGTCGGCGCGGCTCGCCAGGGTCCCCGCCGGATTGACGTAGGAGCGCTGCGCGCCGGTCGCGGTGTCGGTCACCGTCAGCGTGTACTCGACGTCCGAGAGCGCGCCGAAGAAGACCCAGAAGCGGCCGTTGACCGGCCGGCCGTCCAGCACCTTCACCAGCAGCTCCAGGTTGTCCGGGCCGAAGAACCAGAAGGCGCCGCTGTCGCCGGTGAGCGGCACCGCCTGGCCGGCGCCGGCCGCTCCTCCGGGCAGCTCCCACGCCACCTCCACCAGGAAGCGCCCCTCCTGCAGGCAGAGGTCGGCGGCGGTGCCGCCGCAGCCGGCGCCCAGCCGCTGGGCGTAGGCGCCGTCGGCGGTGTGGGCGTACTCGGAGCCGCTCTCCGCCCAGGTGGCGAGCCATTCGCCGGGCCGGCCGCTGACGATCGGCCCGGGCGAGCGGAAGGCGGGCGACGCGCCGCCCAGCTCCAACGGCGTCCCGGCCGGGGTGCCGTCGGCGGCGAACCGGCCCACCAGGGCGTCGATCTCGTAGCTGGTCGGGGTGCTGGTGTGGCGCGCCCAGGCGACGACGAAGCGGCCGTCCGGCTCCATCGCCAGGCTGACGGCGATGGCGTTGGCGAAGGGCGGGCGGGCGATCTCGAAGACCGGGCCCTGCGGCTCCCCGTCCGGCCCGACGCGCCGCGCCACCACCCACTGCGCGGGCTCACCCGCCGGGGATCGCCCGGAGTGCGTCCACACCGTCACGAAGCCGCCGGCCGCGTCCGCGGCCACCTGTAGACCGCCGTAGAGGGCCTCCGAACTGAGGCGAAGCGGCGGACCGAGCGGCGCTCCGGTCCCGTCGTGGCGGTGCGCGAAGATGTCGCTGCCGAAGTAGCGGACCGCGATGACGAAGCCGTCCCGCGGGAGCGGCGCCAGCGCGTCCTGGAAGGCCCGCCTCTCGGGGGTCCGCGGCTGGACGAGGATCGGGGCGCCGAGCGGATCGCCGCCGGCGTCGAAGCGGCGGGCGAACACGCCTTGGTCGGTGATCCAGGCGACGGCGAAGCCGCCGCCGGTCAGCGCGGCCACGCTCGGTTCCCAGGCGTACTCGCCCTCTTCGTTGACCAGGATCTCGGGGCCCGTCGGAACGCCCTCGGCGTCGAGGAGCCGCGCGGAGATCTCGCCCGGCTCGGCCTCCCCTGTGGCGGAGGCGGCGGTCGCCGCCGGAGTCGGCAGGTCGTCGGAGGGCCACACCGCGACGTACCCCCCGCCGGCCAGCGGCGCCAGACCGTACGGGATTTGAGCCCGCTCCTTGCGGAGGTTGAGCGGCCACGCAGCTCCCGGCGCGCCGGCGGGGTCGTAGCGCCGGACGATCAGGTCGGGCTCCGGCCAGCCGGTGTCGCCCGTGACCCCCAGGTCGGCAGAGACGACGAGGAAGCCGCCGTCGGGCAGCGCGGCGGGAAGGCCGAACTCGGAGAGCCGGACGGGCGGTCCGGCCGGGTGGAGCTGGGCGCTGGCCGAGAAGCGAGCGACGGCCGGCGGCGGGATCGATCGCAGCGCCGGGAAGGCCGTCGTGTCGGCCCGGCTCGCCATCGTGCCGCGCGGGTTGCGGTAGGTCCGGATCGCGCCGGTCTCGCCGTCGGTCACGCGCAGGGTGAACGCGACGTCCGTCACCGCGCCGTAGAAGACCCAGATGTGGCCGTTCACCGCGCGGCCGTCGAGGACCTTCACCAGGAGCTCCAGGTTGTCCGGGCCGAAGAACCAGAAGGCGCCGCTGTCGTCGGCGAGCGGCAGCGCCCTGCCGGCGCCGCTCGTGCCGTCCGGCAGCTCCCACGCGACCTCCACCCCGTAGCGCCCGCCGTTCAGGCAGAGCCGGCTTGGACCCGCGTTGCAGCCGGCCGTCAGACGCTGTGCGACGGGGTCGCCCGTGACGGTGTTCCAGAGAGCGACCCACTCGCCGGCTCCCACTGCGGCGACCGAACCTCCGCCGCCGAGCTCGCCGGTCCCGACCGCCAGGACGAGCGGCTCGGACACGGCGGCGCCGTCCGCCGCGAGCAGGCTGACGAAGGGAGTGGGCTCCACGACCGGGTGCGCGTCGATCCCGCGGGTCCAGGCCACGACCGACCGTCCCGTCGGGTCCGTCGCCAGCCCGGTGGCGAACACGTCATAGGCGCCGAGGGTCGGGTCGGGCGGATCGACGCGCAGGGCGCCTCCCCGCGGCTGCCCGGAGGCGTCGAAGGAGCGGGCCATCACCCGGTAGGCGGGGTCGAACCCGTCCACGAGGTCGATCGTCGACCAGACGAGGGTGACCTCGCCGTGCGGCCCCGCGGCCACGAACGGCAGCCCATTGATCTCGTCGTCGCTGACGTGGATCGCCGCTCCGAGCGGCGCACCCGCGGGGTCGAAGCGGTGGAGGAACAGCCCGCCGAGAAGCCGGACCACGGCCACCGCGAAGCCACCGCCCGACAAGGGCGCGATTCCGGCGGCATAGGCGCCGGGCGGCGGGGCGGGATGGATGTCGATCTCGGGGCCGACCGGCGTGCCGCTCTCGGTGAAACGGCGGCCGGCGACGCCGTCGGGAGTCGTCCAGGCGGCGACGAAGCCGCCGGCGAGGAGGGGCGCTACCGTCCGCCCCCAGCTCGGGATCTCGGAACCACTGATGGCGAACTCCGCTCCCGCCGGTTGGCCGTCGGCGTCGAGGAGGCGTGCCACGACCGCGCAGGTGTCGTCCCCGGGCGGGAAGAAGCAGGTGCCCGTCACCCAGATGACCAGGAAGGAGCCGGAGGCGAGCCGCACGATCGCCGGGGACTGCGCGCCGGGCGCGAGGTTCACCTGACGGCGGCCGCCCACCGGGGTCCCGTCGGGCGCGTAACGCCGGACGAACACGTCGAAGAAGTCATAGGCGACAAGGAAGCCGCCGTCGGGGTGGGCGGCCAGTGCGTGGTTCGCCTCGATCGGCATCGCCGGTCCGGCGAGACGGAGCTGAGCGCAGGCCGGGGCGGCGCCGCCGAGACACCAGCCGAGAAGCAGGCACGGGACGGCGATGCGGATGGAGGTGCTGCGGACCAAGAAGATCTCCTGCGAGCTCGAGGTGGAAGCTACCATACGCGACCCCGCATGCGGGTAAGATCCCGCCACCCCATGGCCACCGCCGTCTTCGTCGTCTTCGCGCTGCTCGCGGCGGCGCTCGCCTACCTCGCGCTGCGCGGGCCGCTGGGCCGGGTGGTGGCCGCCGGCAGCGCCCTCGCCGTGCTCCTCCTCTTCGCCGCCCTCTTCTGGTGGATCGGCAGCCTCTTGCGCGAGGGGGGCGTGGCGCCGTGAAGGCCGAGCCCGAGCCCCGGCCCGCCTACGGCCTCGAGCCGCGGGTGACGGTGGCGGCCTTCAGCACGCCCTGGGAGGCGCTCCTCGGCAAGGCGCGGCTGGAGTCGGCGGGGATCGAGGCCAGCGTCGCCGACGAGCACACCGTCCGCATCGTCTGGGCGGTCTCCCAGGC
>DASWHY010000413.1:0-8016 GCA_036397955.1 Thermoanaerobaculia bacterium
CAGTGGGTGCAGGTGGCGCGCTCCGGCCCCTCGCCGCCGAAGTAGGGGTCGCCGGCCGCCTGGCCGGGGCGGTCGCCGAAGAGCACGCCGACGGGGGTCGGGCGGAAGGTGTCCTCGCGGCCGAGCCCGCGGGCGAAGTCGAGGAGGAGGCGGTCCCCCTCCCAGAGGCGCGGGTTCTCGGCCACGCCGAGCATCCGCCGCGCCGTCTCGTAGTGCGGCGCGAGCCGGGCGGGCCAGTCGATGCCGCGCGGCCAGCCGCCGCGCCGGAAGGCCGTCTCCGACGGCGTCAGCAGGGTGCCGGCGTAGACCAGCGACCCGCCGCCGACCCCGGCGCCGGAGAGGACGAGCGTGTCGCGCAGCAGGGTGAGGCGCTGGATGCCGTAGCAGAAGAAGGCGGGGAGCCAGAGGAACTTGCGCAGGTTCCAGTTGCTGCGCGGGAAGTCCTCGGTGCGCCAGCGCTTGCCGGCCTCGACGACGAGCACGCGGTACCCCTTCTCGGCCAGCCGCAGCGCGGCGACGCTGCCGCCGAAGCCGGAGCCGACGACGACGTAGTCGTAGTCGAAGGGCGTCGGGGAAGGAGCCTGCATCGCTTGGTTGCCGCTGTGCGTAGTTTACGTCATACCGCGGCATAGACGGCGCGGACGACTGCGGCGACCAGCTCGTCGTCGCTCGGCGCGCCGGCTTCGGCGGCGGGCTCGACGCCGAGCCCGCGGAGGGCGCTCGTGGTGACGCCGCCGATCGAGGCGGCGCGCAGGGTCGCGCGGCGCGCTTCCCAGTCCTCACCGAAGAGCGCCGCGAAGTGGCGGGCGATGCGCGGGCTGGTGAAGGTGACCCAGCCGAGCGGGCCGGCGCCGAAGAGCGCGGCGGCGTGGGTGGCGGCGTCCGGGGGCAGCCGCTTGTCGTAGGCGGTGACCGCGACCACCTCGGCCCCCGCCGCCGCCAAGCCCTCGGCCAGCGTCGCCGCGGCGTCGGCGGCCTGCGGCAGGAGGACCCGCCGACGGCGCCCCACCCGCGGCGCCAGCTCGGCGAGGAGCCCGGCCGCGTCCGGCCCGCCCACCAGCGCCGGCTCGACCTCCCAGGCACGCAGGGCGGCTGCGGTGGCGCTCCCGACCGCCGCCGCGTGCACCCGCGCCGGCAGCGCGCCGCCCGCCGGCCCCAGCAGCGCCGCGACGGCGTTGGCCGAGGTGAAGACCACCCAGTCGTAGAGCGGCAGCTCGGAGGCCGCGCGCTCCAGCGGCCGCCGGTCGGCCGGCGGCACGACCTCGAGGAGCGGCAGGCGCTCGACGGCGGCGCCGGCCGCGGCGAAGGCCGCCGCCAACCCCTCGGCCTGATGCGCGGCGCGGGTCACCACGACGCGCAGGCCGGCGAGCGGGGCGGGGGAGCCTGACGCGGTCATGAGGTCAGCGCCGCCAGCAGCGCCTCGGCGCCGGCGGCGCGCAGGGCGGCGATGCACGCGGCGGCGGCCTCGTCTCCGCTCCCCGCGCCGCGCACCAGCCGGCGCCCGTTCGGCGAGGCGATCACCGCGTCCAGCCGCAGCTCCCCATCCGGCTCCTCTCGCGCCCAGGCGGCGAGCGGCAGCGTGCAGTCGCCGCCGAAGGCCGTCACGACCGCCCGCTCGGCGGCGGCGGCGCGCGCGGTCGGCGGATGATCGAGCGCGCGGCAGCGTTCCTCCGCCTGCCCGCCCTGCCGCACCTCGACCGCCAACGTCCCTTGCCCCGGCGCCGGGAGCATCGCCTCCGGCGGGATGGGATGGGCGGGGAGCTCCGCGAGCCCCAGCCGGTCGAGTCCGGCCGCGGCCAGCACCACCGCCGCGGCCCGCGTCTCGCGCCATTTCCGTATCCGGGTTTCGATGTTGCCGCGCACCGGCTCGACCGCCAGGTCGGGACGGCGGGCGAGGAGCTGCGCCCGCCGGCGCAGCGACCCGGTGAGCACCACCGACCCCGCCGGCAGCTCGTCGATCGCCGCTGCCACCGCGCTCACCAGGACGTCGCGCGGATCGGCCCGCTCCGGGTAGGCGGCCACCAGGAGCCCCGCCGGCAGCGCCGCCGGCAGGTCCTTGAGGCTGTGCACGGCGAGGTCGAGCGTGCCGTCCAGCAGTCCTTCCTCCAGCTCGCGGGTGAAGAGCCCCTTGCCGCCGTGCTGCGTCAGGTCGCCGGGCAGGAGGTCGCCGGTCGTCACCCGCGGCACCAGCTCGACCGTCAGCCCCGGGTGCGCGGCCTCCAGCGCTCGCGCCACCAGCCGCGACTGCGCGAGCGCCAGCGGGCTGCGGCGGGTGCCGAGGCGGAGGGTCGAGGGCGGCGCTGCGGTCAAGGCTCGTCGTCGAGCCGGAAGAGCTCGCGCACGAGGTCGAGGCGGGCCAGCTCCGAGGCCTCCTCGCGGGCGCGCAGCCGGGCGCTCGGGTGGTGGAGGATCTTCCGCACCAGCGCGCGGGTGAGCCGTTCGAGCTCCTCGTGGGTGTCGGCGGGGAAGTGGGCGAGGGCGGCGGCCAGCTCCTCGCGGCGGATGCGCTCCGCCTGCTTCTGCAGGCCGGCGATCACCGGCTCGGCGTCGAGGCCGCGGTACCAGGCGCGGAAGCGGGCCAGCTCCTCGTCGATCACCCCCTCGACCCGCCCCACCTCCTCGCGCCGGCGCTTGAGGTTGCGCTGGATGATCTGCTCCAGCGAGTCGAGGGTGTGGAGGAAGACGTTGCCGAGGCGCGCCGCCTCGGGCTCGACGTTGCGCGGCACGCCGAGGTCGACGACCAGGAGCTGCCGGCCGCGCCGCGCCGTCATCGCGGTCTGGAGCTGCTCGACGGTGAGGATCGGCTCCTCCGCGCCGGTCGAGGCGACGACGACGTCGGCCGCCGCCAGCGCGGCCTCCCGCTCGGCGAAGGGGAGCGGCTGGGCGCTCGGGAACTCGGCGCGGAAGCGCTCCGCCCGCTCGGCCGAGCGGTTGGCGACGAAGAGGGCGGCGACGCCGCGCTCGACCAGGCTGCGCGCCACCAGGCGCGAGGTCTCGCCGGCGCCGATCAGCAGCACGCTGCACTCGCCGAGGCCGGAGAAGATGTTGCGCGCCAGCTCGACGACCGCGTAGCCGAGCGAGACGGCGCCGCCGGCGATCTCGGTCTCGGCGCGCGCCCGCCCGCCGCTGGCGGTGGCGGCGCGCAGCAGGCGGCGCAAGACCGGCCCGCACGCCCCCACCGTCTCGGCCAGGGCCGCCGCCTGCTTGACCTGCCCCAGGACCTCCGGCTCGCCGAGCACCATCGACTCGAGGCCGCTCGCCACCGCCAGCAGGTGGCGCGCCGCCTCGCCGTTGCGCTTGACGTAGAGCCGCCCGGGGCGCTCCAGCTCCGGCGCGCGGCCGAGGAAGACCACCTCCAGCGCCGCGCGGTAGGCGGCCTCCTCGTCGCGCGGCTGGAAGAGCGCCTCGGTGCGGTTGCAGGTCGAGAGGAGGAAGGCCTCGCCGACCCCCGGCCGCGCCAGCAGGTGGACCAGCACCTCCTCGGCCTCCCGCGCGCCGTAGGCCACCCGCTCGCGCAGCGCCAGCGGCGCGCAGCGGTAGTCCGTCCCGACCAGCAGGAGAGGCGGGTCGGGGCGCGGCGTGGAGGAGAACCCTGCGGGGTCGGACATCCCTAGAGGAACCCGTGAAACTCGGTGAAGAACAAGTTCACCGCCACGATCGAAAACAAGATCGCCGCCAGGCCGGTGAGGCTGGCTAAGGCGGTCTGCCGGCCCTGCCAGCGGCGGAGGCGCTTGAGCAGGAGGGCGGTGGCGTAGAGCACCCAGGTGGCGAGGGTGAAGGCGATCTTGGGGTCGCGCACCCAGCCGGCCTGGTCCAGCCGCTCGGCCCAGAAGGCGCCCACCACGACGGCGCCGGTCAGGGCCAGGAAGCCGGCCCAGAGGGCGCCGGTCATCATCCGCTCCAGCACCTCGAGCGGCGGCAGCTTGCCGTAGAAAGTGGAGAAGCGCCCCGCCTTGAGCTCGCGGTAGAGCTGCAGGAAGAGGAAGCCGTAGCCGGCGGCCACGACGAAGGCGGCGTAGCCGAGGAGCGCCAGCGACACGTGGGTGGCGAAGAAGGCGTCGTGGAAGATCGGGCGCGGCGGCGGGTCGGGGCGGACGAGGACCGAGGCCAGGAGCTGGAAGAGGAAGGCGAGCGAGACCAGCCAGAAGCCGGTCGAGCGCTCCCGCCCGTGCCACTCGACGAAGAGGTAGACCGCGGCCACCGCGAAGGCGACGCACGACAGCGCTTGCGAAACGGTGGCGGCGGGGAGCTGCCCGTGGCGGGCGGTGAGCGCCGCGAGGTAGGCGAGGTGGAGGAGGAGCGTCGCGGCGAGGAGCGGCGTGGCGGCCCGCCGCGCCCGTTCGCGGTCCGGCCGCTCCCCCCGCGGCGGCGCGCCGAAGAAGAGCACGGCGTAAGCGACCGCGGCGGCCAAGTAGGCCACCGGCAGCAGGACGAGGGCGGCGCCGAGGAAGGTGTCCACGATGGAGACCCTATGCTACTGTCCACCGGCTTTTCCCGCACCCTCCGAGAGCGCCCGCCGGGACCCGCACCACGGATCGACCGCCATGGCCAACGTCGTGATCGTCGGCATGCAGTGGGGGGACGAGGGGAAGGGCAAGATCGTCGACCTCCTCTGCCCGGCCTTCGACGCCGTGGTGCGCTACCAGGGGGGGAACAACGCCGGCCACACGGTCAAGTTCCGCGACCGCCACTTCGCCCTCAACCTGGTCCCCTCCGGCGTCCTCCATCCGGAGATGCTCTGCGTGCTGGGCAACGGCATGGTGATCGCCCCCGACGCCCTGCTCGCCGAGCTGGGACGGCTCTACGAGGCCGGGGTGCGCTTCGACGGCCGGCTCTTCGTCTCCAACCGCGCCCACGTCCTGCTGCCGCTCCACGCCACGCTCGACCAGGCGCGCGAGGGGGCGCGCGGGCACACCCGCATCGGCACCACCGCGCGCGGCATCGGCCCGGCCTACGAGAGCAAGGTCTCCCGCTACGGCGTGCGCATGGCCGACCTCTTCGCCCCCGACCTCGACGACCGCCTGCGGGCGCTGCTGGTGCGCATCGAGGCCGAGCTCCAGAGCCTCGGCGTGGACGAGTCGGTGGGGCACCCGTCGGCCCTCGCCGACCAGTGCCGCGCCTGGGGGGAGACGCTCCGCCCGGCGCTGCGCGACACCGAGCGGCTGCTCGACGAATGGATGGCGGCGGGGAAGAGCCTGCTCTTCGAGGGGGCGCAGGGGACGCTCCTCGACGTCGACCACGGCACCTACCCCTTCGTCACCAGCTCGAACACCACGGCCGGCGGCGCCGCCACCGGCACCGGCGTGCCGCCGTCCCGCCTCGACGGCGCGATCGGCGTGCTCAAGGCCTACACCACGCGCGTCGGCGCCGGTCCCTTCGTCAGCGAGCTCGAGGGCGAGCCGGGCGAGTTCCTGCGCCGGCGCGGCAACGAGTTCGGCACCGTCACCGGCCGGCCGCGCCGCTGCGGCTGGCTGGACCTCGTCGCCGCGCGCTACGCCCGCCTGCTCAACGGCATCGACGCCATCGCCCTGACCAAGCTCGACGTGCTCGACGAGCTCGACGAGCTGCAGGTCTGCGTCGGCTACCGGGTGCGCGGCGAGGTGCTGCGCGAGCTGCCGGCCTCGCGTCACGCCCTGGAGACCGCCGAGCCGGTGCTGCGGGCGGTCAAGGGGTGGAAACGGAGCACCGGCGGGGTGCTGGAGGTGGCCGACCTGCCGCCGGCGGCGCGCGCTTACCTGGAGCTGATCGAAGAGGAAGTGGGGGCGCCGGTCGCCCTGGTCTCGACCGGCCCGCGCCGGGAGGAGACCGCCGTGCGCGACGACCCCGCCCTCGCCCGCCTCACCTCCGGCCGCCTGGCCGCCGTCCTCGCGCAGCGCTGAGGCGCGCTGCGAGCAGCCTTCTCTATACTTCCATCCGGGCGGTTAGCTCAGCTGGCAGAGCAACGGGCTTTTAACCCGTGGGTCCAGGGTTCGATCCCCTGACCGCCCACCACGGTTCGAGCCCCGCGGTCCTCTACTTACGCACTTGGGCCGCCGAAAAGCGCGCGTCGGTCCTCTACCTACGCAGTTCGCCGCTTGATACGAGGATCGCGGTCCTCAACCTACGCACCTTGCCGGGCGTTTGGACTGGGTCGTCTGCCGAAATGGCAGATTCTGTCCTCGACCTACGCGGTTTGTCCGGCGAGCCTGGTGGGTCTGTTTCCAAAGTACCCATTCGTGTCCTCGACCTACGCACTTCGCCCGCAGACCCAGTCCATTCTGTCCTCAACCTACGCAGTTCGCCGGACGCGAAGCGTTCCGCGGTCCTCAACCTACGCAGTTGGCCTGCCGACCCAGCCCAATCGCGCGGTGCCGAAGCTTCTCCGGTCCTCAACCTACGCAGCTCGCCGCTCCGCGCGCTCCATCCACGCGGCGCGCTGCTACGCTCGCGCGCGATTTGAGCAGACCCGAGCTGGTGATCATGGCCGCGGGGATGGGCTCCCGCTTCGGCGGGGCGAAGCAGGTCGCGCCGGTGGGGCCCGGCGGCGAGCTGGTCCTCGACTACTCGGTCTGGGACGCGGCGCGCGCCGGCGTCGAGCGCGTGGTCTTCGTCCTCCGGCGCGACATGGAGGAGGAGTTCCACGCCTTCCACGGCAGCCGCTACGCGGGCCGGCTGGACGTCGCCTACGCCTTCCAGGAGCTGGACGGGCGGCGGAAGCCGTGGGGCACGGCGCACGCGGTCCTCGCGGCGCGCCCGCGGATCGGCGGGCCGTTCATGGTTGTCAACGCCGACGACTTCTACGGCGCCGAGGCGTTCACGCGGATGGCCGATTTCCTGCGCCGCGAGTCGGGCGACTACGCGATGGTCGGCTACGAGCTGGGGAAGACCCTCTCGCCGCACGGCCGCGTCGCCCGCGGCGTCTGCGCGGTGAATCCCGACGGCACGCTCCGCGCCGTCGTCGAGCACACCGCGATCGAGCCGGCGGAAGGCGGCGCGCGGGCCGTCGAGCCGGGCGGCGGCGAGGTCCGCTTCACCGGCCGCGAGCCGGTGTCCATGAACTTCTGGGGCTTCCGCCCCGACCTCTTCCCGCGGCTCGAGGAGCGCTTCGCCCGCTTCCTCGCCGAGCGCGGCGACGACCCCGAGGCCGAGCTCTACATCCCGTCGGTCGTCGACGAGCTGATCCGCGCGGGGCAGGCGCGCGTGCGCGTCCTCCCCAGCTCCGACCGGTGGTTCGGCATGACTTACCCGGAGGACCGCGACGAGGTCGTCGCGCGCATCCGCGAGCTGGTGGCGCGCGGGGACTACCCCGAAGAGCTCTGGCCGCGGTAGCGCGCCGCGACACGCGCGTAGGCCTCGCGGAAGGGCACCCCTTCGTCCAGCACCAGGCGGTAGGCCTCCTCGGCGGCGTGGAGCTCCGGCGGGAGCTGGATGCGCTCGGGGTGGAAGCGGACGGCGGGCAGCGCGGCGGCGAGGAGCGCCAGGGTGTCGCTTGCCAGGTCGATGCCGCGGAAGAGCGGCGCCTTCAAGAGCTGGAGGTCGCGGTGGTAGCCGGAAGGGAGCTTGGCGGTCACCGCCAGCGCTTCGAGGAGGCAGGCCTGCGCGGTGGCGCCGCGGCCGCGCACCAGCTCGAGGAGATCGGGGTTCCGCTTCTGCGGCATGATCGAGGAGCCGGTGCAGAGGGACGGCGGCAGGCTGGCGAAGCCCAGCTCGCGCATGGCGAAGAGAATGAGGTCGGCGGCCAGCCGCCCGAGGTCCTGCATCAGCAGGGCGATCTCGAAAAGGACCTGCGCCTCCGCCTTGCCGCGCGAGAGCTGGACCGCGGTCACCGGCTCGTGCACCACCGCGAAGCCGAGCCGCGCCCGCGTCACCTCGCGGTCGAGGGGCAGGAGCGGCACGCCGTAGCCCGCCGCCGAGCCGAGGGGACTCTTGTCGGCGCGGCGCAGCGCCGCGGCGAGGCCCTCGGCGTCGTCGCGCAGCTCGGCCGCGAAGCCGCCGGCCCAGAGCGGCACCGAGCTGGGCATCGCCGGCTGCAGGTGG
>DASWHY010000414.1:0-2040 GCA_036397955.1 Thermoanaerobaculia bacterium
GAGGCCGCTTCCAACACCCGGTAGCCGAGGCCGCGCAGGAGCCGCACCGTCACGCCGCGCACGGCGGGCTCGTCCTCGACCACCAGCACGGTCTCGTTGCCGCCCGGGGCGGCGGTCTCCTCGACCTCGCCGGCGGCCGCCTCCAGCTCCGCCACCGGCAGGTAGATGCTGAAGCGGGCGCCTTCCCCCGGCGCGCTGTCGACGAAGATGCGGCCGCCGCTCTGGGTGACGAAGCCGTAGGCGGTGGCGAGCCCGAGGCCGGTCCCGCCGCCCTCCTGGCGGGTGCTGAAGAACGGCTCGAAGATCCGCGCCCGAGTCTCGGCGTCCATGCCGATTCCGGTGTCGGCGACGGTGACCAAGACCCAGTGCCCCGCCGGCAGCTCGGCGTGCGGCGCCGGCGCGCCGGGGCGGACGTCGATCGCCGCCGTGCGCACGGTCAGGCGCCCGCCCTGCGGCATGGCGTGGCGGGCGTTGACCGCCAGGTTGACGAGCACGTGCTCCATCCGTCCGGGGTCGATGAGCACCGGGCCGAGCGCCGGATCGAGCGCGGTCACCAGCTCGACGTCGTCGCCGATCAGGCGGCGGAGCATCTTCTCGACCCCGGAGACCACCTGGTTGAAGTCGACCACCTCGGGCTCCATCGCCTGCCGCCGCGCGAAGGCGAGGAGCTCGCGGGTCAGCGCCGAGGCGCGCAGGCCGGCCTCCTGGATGGCGGTCAAGCTGCCGGCGAGCGGCGCGTCCTCTTCGTGCTCCATCAGCAGCAGGTCGGCGTAGCCCAGAATCACCACCAGGCAGTTGTTGAAGTCGTGGGCGACCCCCGCCGAGAGGCGGCCGATGGCCTCCATCTTCTCGGCGTGGAGGAGCTGCTGCTCGAGCCGCTTCTTGTCCGCCTCGTCGCGCTTGCGGCGCGCGATGTCGCGCGCCGCGACGACGGTCACGTCCTCGCCCTGGAAGTGGAGGCTCGCGGCCTCGACCTCGAGGTCGATCAGCGTGCCGTCGCGGCGGAGGCCGCTGGTCTCGCGGGCCGCGGCCCCGGGCTCCACCGTCACGTCGGGGAGGAGCTCGGCAAGCCGCCGGCCGATCAGCTCCGGCGCCTCGTAGCCGAGGATCGAGGGCAGCGCCTGGTTGACCTCCAGGATGACGCCGCGGCGGACGATCGCGATGCCCTCGACGGTGGCGGCGAAGAGGGTGCGGAAGCGCTCCTCGCTGCGCCGGATCTCCTCCTCGGCCGCCTTGCGCTGCTCGATCTCCTGCTGCGAGCGCTCGAAGAGACGGATGTTGTCGGCCACCGGCGCGAGCTGGTTGGCGACCGTGGCGAGCAGATGGACGTCGCTCGCCGGGAAGTAGTCGTCCGGATCGCGCCGGCCGATGAGCCAGACGCCGATGGTCTCGCCCTGGAGCGCCAGCGGCACCACCAGCCGCACCCAGGCGAAGCGCCCGGGCAGCGGGCCCGGCAGGAGCGGCAGATAGGTGCCGCTGTCGGGCAAAAGCGCGTGCAGCTCGGCGGCCTCGGGCGCCGCCGCTCCGGGCGGCAGGTCGTGCTCGAAGAGCGGCTCGGCGCGCTCGCCCGCGAACAGATAGAGGGCGGAGCGGCGGATCAGCAGCGCAGGGAGGACCTGGTCGACCACGACCCGCGCCAGGGTGCCGCGGTCGAAGGCGCTCGAGACCCGCGCCGAGACCAGCTCCACCACCTGTTCGGGCAGGTGCTCGATGCCGAAGACGTGGCGGTCGACGAACGCCTGGAAGCGGCCGCGCAGGGCGGGCGCCGCGGTCACCAGGAGGAGCGCGCCGAGGAGCGCCGCGCCGAAGAGACCGCCCTGGTTCCGCGGCTGGGCGAGCTGCACCAGGACGAGCAGGTAGAGCGGGGCCCAGAGGGCGAAGAAGCCGAAGACGCCGAGCAGCCGGTTGGGGCGGAACTCCAGCGCGGCGAAGGAGTGCTTGTAGATCGAATAGAGGTAGGAGAGCGGCAGCAGGGGAACGGCGAGCAGCGAGATCGGCAGCGCCAGCTCGAGCAGCCCGCCGTCCGCCTCGAGCTGGCCG
>DASWHY010000415.1:0-4439 GCA_036397955.1 Thermoanaerobaculia bacterium
GCCGGCGAGTCGGGGAAGACCCGCGACACCAGCACCCCGCGCCTCTCCGCCACGCCGTAGCGGTGCGCCAGCTCGGGGTCGAGGGTGAGGAGCTTGAGCCCGGTCCACAGCGGCTGCAGCTCGCCGAAGCGGAGGAGCTCGTCGACGACGCGCTTGGCGCGGTCGGCGGGGATCGCGAAGCCGATGCCGGAGGCGCCGGAGACGATCGCGGTGTTGACGCCGATCACCTCACCGAGGACGTTGACCAGCGGGCCGCCGGAGTTGCCGGGGTTGATCGAGGCGTCGGTCTGCAGGAAGTCGGTGAAGAGCCGCTCGCCGCGCTCGGAGGGGAGGGTCCGCCCGCGCGCCGACAGCACGCCGGCGGTGACGGTGTGCGAGAGCCCGAAGGGGTTGCCGATGGCGATGACCGTCTCGCCGATCAGGAGGTCGGCGCTGCTCCCGAGCGGCACGGCCGGGAGCCCCCGCCCCTCGACCTCGAGGACGGCCAGGTCGGACTCGCGGTCGGAGCCCAGCACCTCGGCCTCCAGCTCGCGGCCGTCGCGGGTCGTCACCACGATGCGCGAGGCCCCCTCGATGACGTGCACGTTGGTGACGACGATCCCGGAGGGCTCGACGATCAGCCCCGAGCCGAGCGACTGGGCGCGGCGGCTGCGCGGGCCGAAGAAGAGGCCGAAGAAGGGATCGACCTCGCGGACGATCGCCTCGGCGGCGATGTTGACGACCGCCGGGCCGACGCGCTCGACGACTTCGACGACGGGGGTGCGGCGGGCCGTCTCCTGCGCGTCCGCGGTGGCAGGCGCGGCGAGGCTTACGGCGGCGAGCAGGAGTGGCGCGAAGTACGGCGGACGGCGCATGTGGACGGAGGAGTATATGGACCCGCCCGTGCGCGGGTTCGAGCGCGGGCCGGAGGTCCGGCGCCGCGGGCCCTAGCGGACCAGGCCGCGGACGGGCGCGGCCTCGGCGTACTCGACCGCGGCGCTGTGCCGCAGCCGCTCGACGACTTTCTCGAGGTCGTCGCGCCGAACCTTGAGCACATACAGCCGGCTGAGCTCGGCGTCGCGCTCGTGGGGGAAGGTTTGCTCGACCTCGACGACGCCGGGCGCCGAAAGCGCGGTCTGGATCGCTTGCGTGGAGCGCTGGCCGGGGGAGACCATGACGTTCACTGCCACGAGATCCTGGTGTGGGCGCGGGAGAGTAGGCATTGCGATCCTCGGAAGATGCAAGGATAGGGCCTCGCGGGTGCTACGCCAAGCCGTTCAGATCAGAGCCGAAAGGTCCAGGAGGCCCGAGCCGAGCGCGGTGGTTCTGCGCCCCTTCATCCCGGGCAGCTTGGCCGCGGTCTTGCTCAGCCGCTCCGCGACCTCCTTCGCTTTCAACGAGCGCGCCTTGGCGCGCAGCAGCGTTGCCGCACCGGTGACGTGCGGCGCGGCCATCGAGGTCCCGCTCCAGGCGCCGTACTCCGTCTCTTCCTCGTTGCGGTACGCCGATGCCTTCAAGGGCAGGGTGGAGAGGATGTTGGTGCCGGGTGCCACGAGAGAGATGTGGGGCCCCGTGTTCGAGAAGCGCGCGCGGCGGTTCGTCTCGGTGATCGCGCCGACGGCGACGACTCCTGCGAACGCTGCTGGGTATTCGAGGGGATTATCCTGTTCGTACTCGTTGCCCATCGCCGCCACGACGAGGCAGTCGTTCTCGATCAGCCGCCGGATCAGCAGTTCCTCCGTCCTCGAGTAGGCGGTCCCCCCGATGCTCAAGTTGACCACCTGCATGTCCTTCGTGCGGGCGTCGTTGAGGGCGCGCTGGTACATCACCTCGTCGACGTAGTACTCCCCGTCCTCGGCGGGCTCGTCGCCGAAGATCTTCCACACCTGGAGAGCGCAACGACAGATGCCGGCGATTCCGGTCGTGTTGTTCGTCGCCGCGGCGATGATCCCCGTCACGTGGGTGCCATGGCCGACGATGTCCTCGCGTTTGCCGCCGGTGCTTACGTAGGGGAACCGGAAGGCAAGGTCCGGGTGGTTTCCGTCGACGCCTGTGTCGAGGACTCCAACCCTGATGTCGCTGCTGTCCGGCCACCTCCTGCCGAACCATTGAATGGCGCGAAGCCCCCACTGCCGGTTGATCATCGGATCGGTCTTCGCGGCGGTCCCCGCCCTCTCGCGCGAGCGGCGTGCCGGCCGCTTGCGCGCTCCACGGGCCCCGGCCGCCCAGCGCGCGGGCACCAGTTCCGCATACTCGACGCCCGGGCTCTTCTCGAGCTGCTTCGCGACGGCTGCTGCGTCGGCCGACTTGGAGATCTCGAGCAGGTTGATCCCCTTCAGATCATCGCTCTCCGAGTACTGGACGCTGGCCGTCAGCCGCGCCGCGACCGCCGCGGCTCCGGCCCCCTTGGGAAGCTCCCTCACCGCCAAGGCGAACAACGGGATCACTTCCTGGATGGCGCGGTCCTGCCGCAAGGCCCGAAAGGGCTCGTCGACAGCCTCCGGCAAGGCCAGAGATCTCAAGTCTTCGCGCTTGGCGTGCTTGAGGTCCGGCAGTCGGAGGAGACGTCTTCCTTGATGCGGACGATCACGCGGCCGGGCACGTACTGGGGGCGTGGAGGGCTGGCGGGCACCGCCTCGCTCGGGCGGGTGAGACGCGGCCGGATCATGGCTCGCTCCTCGTAGGATGTGAGGGAATTCTAACGCCACGGCTCAGGCGAGGAGCAGGTAGCGCGGCGAGCCATCGAGGTGGACGCGGACGGCACCCGGCGCGGGGAGCGGGTGGCCGTCGCGAGAGAGGACGGCGGCGGTGGGCCGCGGCAGCTCCGCCGCGAGCGGCCCGGCGGCGCTCCAGGCGGCGACCAGCTCGCCGCCGTCCGGGCGGGAGAAGAGGAGCAGCCAGGCGCCCTGCGGGCCGGGGAGGCGGCGCTCGAAGCGGCAGCCTTCGAGTGTGCGCGCGAGGGTCGCCAAGGCTCGGAAGGCGGGGCGGCGGCGCCGGCCGGCGGGATCGACGAGCCCGTAGCCTTTCGCCACGAGCTGCCACCAGTAGACGCGCTCGACCATGCCGCTCGCCAGGGCCAGGAGGTAGTAGCGCGCCAGGTAGTCGGCCTGCGTCTCTTCGTCCACCGCCACCCCGCGCCCGGCCGGGGAGTGCGGCCCCTCGCGCAGCGGCCAGTTGACCTCGGTCACCCAGCAGCGCGGCGCGCCGTTGCGCGAGGTGTCGGCGATCGCCTTGAGCAGCGCCAGCTTGCGCGGCGTGTCGAAGCCGGCCTGGGCGTTCTCGGGGGCGCCGCGGCGATCGACGTAGAGGAGGGCGGAGACGGCGTCGAAGCGGAGGCCGGGGCGGCGGAGGTTGAGCGCCGCCGCGGTGACGTGGTACTCGAAGTCGATGACCGCCGGCCCCAGCACCTCGACGCCCGGGTAGCGGCGCAGCGCCTCGCCCGCCGCCACCGCCAGCTCCACGTACTCGCCGAGGCTCCAGATCCCCCACTTGCTCCGGTTGATCGCCTGCCCCACTTGGAAGTGGCGGCCGTACGGGGTGAAGCGCGCCGCCAGCTCCTCGACCGCGGCGCGCCACCGCGCCGGGTCGCGCACCAGCTCGCGGTTCTGCGGCAGCGCGAAGGCCAGCTCGTGGCCGCGCGCCGCCAGCTCGCGCGCCAGCGCCTCCTCGGCGGCGTGGTCGTCCTGCCAGGGGTGGAGGCGGAGCATGAGGTGCCGCACGCCGAGCTCCTCGACGGCGGCGAGGAGCCCTTCGGGGTCCTCGGGCCAGGGGCGGAGGGC
The DNA here is from genome assembly GCA_036397955.1 of Thermoanaerobaculia bacterium. Taxonomy (GTDB): domain Bacteria; phylum Acidobacteriota; class Thermoanaerobaculia; order Multivoradales; family UBA5704; genus DASUNQ01. The sequence goes on from DASWHY010000415.1 coordinate 3,759, forward strand.
GACCCCGACGCCGCCCCACGCGACCGGCCGCGCGTAGAGCTCGCGCGCCAGCGCCCGGTAGCGGCGGCCGATCCGCGGCAGCGCCGCGGCCACGACCGCACCCTCTTCGAGGTGGGCGCGGGCGTCGGCGAGGCGCACGCCGAGCTTGGCGAGGCGCCCGGCGTGCTGGTGCGGCTGATCGGAGAGGCGGTCCCAGACCACGCGGTCGCGCACCGCGGCGGCCGCCGGCGGCGGCGGGATGTGGGCGTGGGTCCCGCGGGGCACGAGCAGGGCCTTCACGCGGCGACTCACGCCCCGCAGCCTGTCCTTCACCTGGTTCTTCCAGCGGAACCCGAGGTGATGGGCCAAGTAGACGCCGCGCGCCAGGGCTTTGGGCGCCCTTCCCCAGTAAGCCTGCAGGAGCAGTGCGCGATGCCGCGGCCGGCGGAGCGGCAGGCGCGAGAGGTCGCGGCTGCGCTGCGCGACGCTCAGCCGCCGCCGGCGGCGCGCGCGGTTCAGATCCAGCAGCCAAAGCTCGGGCGGCTGCCCCTCGCCGCGCGGCCGCAGGAGGACGTTCCCCGCCGAGACGTCGCGGTGCCAGAACCCGGCGTCGTGGAGCCGCCGCACCGTCCTTCCCAGCTCCTCCAGGAACCCCGTGAAGTCCACTTCCGGAAAGCGCTCGCGCTCTTCGCTCGCGTTGGC
>DASWHY010000416.1:0-2132 GCA_036397955.1 Thermoanaerobaculia bacterium
CCGCCCGCCGCCGCCAGCCCGCTGCCCGCCGCCGCGGCGCCGAGCGCCGAGGATCACGCGCGCCTCGCCGCGGCGCGCGAGCTGCTCGCCGGCCAGCCGGCCCGCGAGGAGCTCGCCGCGGCGCTCGCCGCGGTGCGCCCGATCGCCGACGCCTGGCCCGCCGATCCGGCGCCGGCGCGCCTCGCCGGCGATCTCGCCTACCGCGCCGCGCTCTGGCCGGTGTGCGCCGAGTACTACCGCCGCGCCGGCGCGCCCGGCTTCGACGCGCCGCTCGCGCGCTTCTACATGGCGGTCTGCCTCTACGAGACGGGAGCGCGAGGCGAGGCGGCGGAGCTGCTCGCGCCAGTCGCCGCGCGGCTGCGCCCGACGCCGTTCGTCGCCGCCTACCTCGAGCGCATCCTCGGCGCCTCGTCGCTTCCTTGACGGACCGCGGTGGCGTGCCTAGACTCGCGGGCAGAGTCGAGCGCCCGCATCCGATGCCGATCCGCACCGCCTTCGCCGTTGCCCTGCTGACGCTCGCCGCGAGCGCCGCCGCTCAGACTGTCTCCATCGGCGAGCTCCCCTGCCTGCCGACGGGAGAGAACGGCGTCCTCACCGCGACGATCGCGCCGCCGCCGGCGGCCGAGGTCCGCGTGCGCCTCTTCTTCCGCCGCCAGAACCTGATGGTCGAGGACTTCTACTTCACCGAGATGGTGGCGACGGGCGGCGGCGTCTACTGGGGCACCTTCCCGCAGCCCGAGCCGAGCAAGTTCCCGCCCAAGAAGCTGCGCGGCGCCGAGGACGAGGCCGAGGCGTGGGCCGAGTGGTGGCGGGCGAAGGAGGCCTCGGAGGATCGCGACCCGAATCCCGACCTCGACCGCGCCGTGATCGAGGAGCGCTCGAGCGTCGGCAGGCGCGAGAAGCGCGACTGGATGGTTGCGCAGGACGACGCGGCGCTGCAGCAGTTCCTGGCGCGGCAGGCGAGCGAGCCGGCCGAGTATTTCGTCGCCCTCTACGATGCGCAGGGCCAACGGCTCGCCGCGAGCCCGATGCAGGTCGTCCCGGTGCGCGACGACTGCCGCGTCGCGCTCACTCCGCAGCAGACGGGCCTGGCGACGAACCTGACCGTCGGCGAGACCGCGCGTTGGCAGGTCGGCCAGCCGGTCTTCCACTGGGAGTGCACCGGCGTCGTCACTCGTCTCGACCGCTCCGGCGTGCTGCGCGCCGACGAGGCCTGCCGCGCCTGCGTCGTCGCCTGGTGGCCGGCGGCAGCCGCCGCCGGCGCCCTCGGCTCGCTCGTCGCCATCATCGACGACGACCCGCGCGACCCCGGAGAGGTCTCTCCGTCGCGACCGTGACGCGGGCCGCCGGCCGCGGCCTCCCGGCGCCGGCGGGACCCCGACCTTGATCCCCGAGCTCGTCCACGTCTCGGCCAGCCTGCGCGCCGACGGCGGCGGGGCGGCCTGCTTCGGCCGCCTCTGCGGCCGCGCCCTGCGCCGCTTCGCGGCCGCGCGCGGGATCCGCTTCCGCGGGCTCCACCTGCCGGCGACGGACTTCGGCGTCGCGCTCGACGGCTACCGCAGCTGCGGCGGCGCGAAGGGGCGCCTGGCGCTGGCGATCGCGCGCCGCCAGCTCGCCGGGCGCCGCGTCGCGCTCTTCTTCGACCATCCCGGCCCGGCGCGCGTCGAGGGGCTCCTGCCGCGGCGCGCGCCCTTCGCGGTCGCGCTGCTCGGCATCGACGCCTGGCGCCCGTTCGACGCCGCCGGCCGGCGCGCGCTCGGGAGCGCGCGCGAGGTGGTCGCCATCTCGGCGGCGACCGCGCGCGGCGCGGCACCGCACCTGCCCGCCGGCTGCCGCGTGCGCGTCGTGCATCCGGGGATCGAGCCGCTCGCTCCCGGCGGCGGCGCCGACGACGAGCTGCTCGCGCGCGCCGGCCGCGGCTACCTCCTCGTCGTCGGCCGGCTGGCCGGACCCGAGCGCTACAAGGGGCACGACGAGCTGCTCGCGGCGCTCGCCACGCTCGCGCGCGACGGACGCGGGGCGCGGTTGGTGGTCGTGGGGGAGGGGAGCGACCGGGCGCGGCTCGAGCGCAGGGCGGGCGAGCACGGCGTCGCCGGGCGCGTGCTCTTCACCGGCAGCGTCGATCGCGCCAC
>DASWHY010000417.1:0-4617 GCA_036397955.1 Thermoanaerobaculia bacterium
CGGCGAGCGGCTGCTCGACGATCCCGCCGCGCAGCAGCCACCGCCGGCAGACCGGCATCCCCTCGTCGTCGGTCGTCCGCCGCACGCCGGGCGGGGCCGCGGACGGATCGTCGAGGACGTCGATCCCCGGCGCCGCGAGCGCCACCCCCACCGCCGCCTCGACCGCCCCGCCGAGCGCCAGCGTGTCGCTCTCCAGCGCGTGCGCCACCGCCTCGTGGAGGAGGACCGCCGCGGCGCCGGGGCCGAGCACAACGGTCATCCGGTCCGGCGCCGGCGGCGGCGCCTCGCGGGCGCGGAAGAGCGCCACCGCGGCCGCCGCGAGCCCCGCCGCGGCCGCGCTTCCCAGCTCTGGCAGCAGCGCCCCGTGCCGCCCCCACGGCGTCTCGACGACGGCGCTGTAGAAGGTCTCGCTCTCCACCGCCGGCACCAGCCGCGGCCCCACCACCTGCACCCAGCGCCGGTGCCGCCGCACGCCCACCCGCAGCGGAAACCCCACGTGCTCCGCCCGCACCGCCCGCTCGACCGCCCCCGGCAGCTCCAGCAGCTCCAGCGCCCCCGCCGCCCCCGGCGGCTCCCCCGCCAGCGCCGGCTCCGGATACGGCGCCGGCGCCAGCGCCCGCGCCACCTGCCGCAACGCCTCCGCGAACGCCCGCGGCGCCAACTCGTCCCGCGCCGCCAGCCAAGTCCGCCCCTCCCGCACCAGCCGCACCGCAAACCCCTCCTCCCGCCGCACCCGCACCCGCGGCGCCTCCCCCTCCGGCGCCACCTCAACCTCCTCGCAGCGCTCGAAGAACGCGTCGGCGATGTCCTCCTCCCGCTCCGCGAGCTGCGACAGCAGCCGAGCCACGGCCGCAGTTTCCAATCGCGAGAAGGGCATCCAGGCATTCTAGTAGGCGCCCCCATGGCCCCCCGCCCAGATCCCTCGGCTTCGCTCGGGATGACAAGTCACCGACGGTGCCCGGGCCATTCGGGGGCGCCTTCTGGTCACCGACGGTGCCCGGGCCGTTCGGGGGGGCTCGCCCGGGGAGCTCTTTGCAAGCGCTGGCAATCCCACCGGCAGTCCCCAGCCGATCCAGCGCGCAGCAAAGCGCAGCCGCGCGCCACCCCCCGCAGTCTTCACAGCGCGCGGCGGTCCCCGGGCGAGCCCCCCCGAACGGCCCCTCCACACCCCTGCGGTAAGATCCCCCCCTAATGTGCGCCGCCATCAGCGCGCAGCAGCAGCGCCTCGCCGAGCTCCAGGCGCGCCTGCGCGCCTCCACCGAAGGCGGCGGCACCGACCGTGTCGCCCGCCAGCACGCCGCCGGCAAACTCACCGCCCGCGAGCGCATCGACCTCCTCCTAGACCCCGCCTCCTTCGTCGAAGTCGACGCCCTCGTCACCCACCGCTGCCGCGACTTCGGCATGGACGGCAAGAGAGTCCCCGGCGACGGCGTCGTCGGCGGCTACGGCACCGTCGCCGGCCGCCTCGTCTACGTCTTCGCCCAGGACTTCACCGTCTTCGGCGGCTCCCTCTCCGAGACCAACGCCCAGAAAATCTGCAAGCTCATGGACCTGGCCGTCGAGAACGGCGCCCCCGTCATCGGCCTCAACGACTCCGGCGGCGCCCGCATCCAGGAAGGCGTCGCCTCCCTCGGCGGCTACGCCGACATCTTCCTGCGCAACACCCTGGCCTCCGGCGTCGTGCCGCAGATCAGCGCCATCATGGGCCCCTGCGCCGGCGGCGCCGTCTACTCGCCGGCCATCACCGACTTCGTTTTCATGGTCGAGGACACGAGCTACATGTTCGTGACCGGCCCCGACGTCATCAAGACCGTCACCCACGAAGAGGTCTCCAAGGAGGAGCTGGGCGGCGCCTCGACCCACGCCACCAAGAGCGGCGTCTGCCACTTCACCGAGCCCAACGACGCCGCCTGCCTGGCGGCGGTCCGCGACCTCCTCTCGTACCTGCCGAGCAACAACCTCGACGAGCCGCCGGCGGGCCACAGCGAGGACGACCCCGACCGCGCCGACGAGCGCCTCAACGGCCTGGTCCCCGAAGACCCCAACAAGCCCTACGACATCAAGCAGCTCCTCGCCCTGGTCGTCGACGACGGCAAGTTCCTCGAGGTCCACGCGGGGTACGCCAAAAACATCGTCGTCGGCTTCGCGCGGCTGGGCAACCGCAGCGTCGGCGTCGTCGCCAACCAGCCCGCGTACCTGGCCGGCGTCCTCGACATCGACGCCTCGCTCAAGGGCGCCCGCTTCGTCCGCTTCTGCGACGCCTTCAACATCCCGCTCGTCACCTTCGAGGACGTCCCGGGGTTCCTGCCCGGCACGCAGCAGGAGTTCGGCGGCATCATCAAGCACGGCGCCAAGCTCCTCTACGCCTACGCCGAGGCGACGGTGCCGAAGATCACCGTCATCACCCGCAAGGCATACGGCGGCGCCTACTGCGTCATGGCGTCGAAGCACCTGCGCACCGACGTCAACTACGCCTACCCGACCGCCGAGATCGCGGTCATGGGCCCGGAGGGGGCGGTCAACGTCCTCTACAAGCGCGAGCTCGACGCCGCCGGCGCCGGCGCCCAGGCGCTGCGCCAGCAGAAGGTCGCCGAGTACCGCGCCAAGTTCTCGAACCCCTACATTGCCGCGGAGCGCGGCTTCCTCGACGCCATCATCGAGCCGCGCGAGACGCGGCCGATGGTCATCCGCGCGCTGCACCAACTCGGCAGCAAGCGCGCCAGCCTGCCGCCCAAGAAGCACGGCAACATTCCACTGTAGGATGGGGACATGAGAGAGAAAGATCGAGAGCTACGGCGCCGCCGCCAGCGCCGCGGCAAGCGCCTGCAGAAGCGCCGTCAGGAGGAGCTGTCGAGGAAGCCCGAGCGGCCGACCGCGTCGAAGCGCCCGGTGCGCAAGCCAGCCCACGCCGAGCCCGAGGCGGCGCCGGCCGCGGCCACCGCGCCGGCCGCCGCCGCGTCGAAGGCCGCCGGCGAGGCGCCGGCTAAGCCGAAGCGGACGCGCGCCGCGAAGGCGGCCGCGAAGCCCGCGGCGGCGCCAGCGGCGGCAGCGGAAAGCGGCGGCGAAAGCAGCGGCGGCGCGCCGGCCGCGACCGAAGCGCCCGCGGCCAAAGCCGCCCCCGCGAAGCCCGCCCGCAAGGCCCCCGCCAAGAAGACCGCCGCGAAGAAGAAGCCCGCCGCGAAGGCCCCGCCCGCCGCCGAGGCCCCGCCCGAGGGGGGCAGCGAGGGCGGCGGCGCCTGAGGCCGGGCGCCGATGCCGGACTACAGCCCGCTCAAGGCCGTCGACCCCGAGATCTACCAGGCCATCGCCGACGAGCGCTCGCGCCAGAACGACGGGCTCGAGCTGATCGCCTCGGAGAACTTCGTCAGCCGCGCCGTCCTCGAAGCGACCGGCAGCGTTCTCACCAACAAGTACGCCGAGGGCTACCCCGGCCGCCGCTACTACGGCGGCTGCGAGTTCGTGGACGTCGCCGAGCGGCTGGCGATCGAGCGCGCCAAAGAGCTCTTCGGCGCCGAGCACGTCAACGTCCAGCCGCACAGCGGCACCTCGGCCAACATGGCGGTCTACTTCGCCATGCTCAAGCCCGGCGACAAGCTGATGGGGATGGACCTCTCGTGCGGCGGCCACCTGACCCACGGCCACCGCCTCTCCTACTCGGGGCGCGACTTCGAGGTGGTGGCCTACGGCGTGGACCGCGAGAGCGAGCGGATCGACTACGAGGCGGTCGAAGCGCAGGCGCTGGCGGAGAGGCCGCGGCTCATCGTCTGCGGCGCCTCGGCCTACAGCCGGGTGATCGACTTCGCGCGCTTCCGCGAGATCGCCGACGCGGCCGGCGCCCTCCTGATGGCCGACATCGCGCACATCGCCGGCCTGGTGGCGACGGGGCTCCACCCGTCGCCGGTGCCGCACTGCCACTTCGTCACCACGACGACGCACAAGACGCTGCGCGGCCCCCGCGCCGGGCTGATCATGTGCACCGCCGAGCACGCCAAGGAGATCGACCGCGCGGTCTTCCCCGGTATCCAGGGGGGGCCGCTGATGCACGTGGTCGCCGCCAAGGCGGTGGCGCTCAAGGAGGCGCTGTCGGAAGGCTTCCGCGGCTACCAGCAGCAGATCGTCGCCAACGCGCGGCGGCTTGCCGGGCGGCTCGCGGAGCGCGGCTTTCGCATCGTCTCGGGCGGGACGGACAACCACGTCTTCCTGGTGGACGTCGCGGCGGCGGGCACGACGGGCAAGGTGGCGGAGAAGGCGCTCGAAGCGGCCGGAATCACGGTCAACAAGAACACCATCCCTTACGACCCCAACCCGCCGCTGGTGGCGTCGGGGATACGGGTCGGCACGCCTGCTCTCACGACGCGGGTGATGCGCGAGACGGAGATGGACTTGGTCGGGGATTTCATGGCCGAGGTGCTGGCGGCGCCGGAAGATGCGGTCGGGCAGGCGTCAGTCCGCGAGCGTGTCAAAGAGCTCTGTCGAAGATTCCCGCTCTACGACCCGTTGGGGTGAGGTGACCGCCGCCCTCCGCGGTGCGCTCCCCAGAGGGAACGGCGCGCGCGTTTGTTGACTGCGGGATCTGAGGCGCGCGCCTCCGCTCCGCTGCGCGCTTGGTCGATCGTG
>DASWHY010000418.1:0-1856 GCA_036397955.1 Thermoanaerobaculia bacterium
TACGGCGGCGGCCGCTACCTCGAGACCGAGCGCGAGAGCGGCGGCAAAGTGGTGGTGGACTTCAACAGGGCCTACAGCCCGTCCTGCGCCCACACCCCCTTCGCCACCTGTGCGCTGCCGCCGCGGCAGAACAAGCTCGAGCTGCGGGTGACGGCCGGCGAAAAGCGGTACGGCGAAGACGACCACGCCGCCGCAACGGCGGCCCAGGCCGCGCCCCCGCCTGCCGCGGTTCCTCCCGCTCCCGCTCCCGCCGCCGCCGCTCCGGTCGAGCCCCGCGCGGACTTCGAGGCTTGGCGGCAGGAGCGCGAGAAGGGGCTGCGCAACCCCGACGGCTGGCTGACGCTGGTCGGCCTCCACTGGCTGGAGGAGGGGGAGAACCCGATCGGCAGCGGCGAGGAGAACCACATCGTCTTCCCCGCCGGCCGGGCGCCGGCGCGCGCCGGCGTGCTCCGCCTCGCGGACGGCCAAGTCACGCTCGAAGCGCCGGCCGAGGCCGGGATCACCGTCGAGGGCAAGCCGGTCACGACCCTCGCCCTCGTCTCGGACAAGGAGGGCAAGCCGACGATCCTCGAGCTCGGCTCCCTGCGTTTCCACGTCATCGACCGCGGCGGCCGGCTCGGCCTCCGCGTGCGCGACCGCGAGAGCCCTGTCCTCGCCGCCTTCCCCGGCGTCGAGAGCTACCCCTTCGATCCCTCCTGGCGCGTCGAGGCGCGCCTCGAGCGCTACGACCCGCCGAAGAAGGTGCCGGTCCCCAACATCCTCGGCACGGTGGACGACGAGGACTCGCCGGCGGCGGTGGTCTTCGAGCGGGACGGACGGGCCTACCGGCTGGACGGCCTCGAGGGCGGCGACCAGGGCGAGCTCTTTCTGATCTTCGGCGACGGCACCAACGGCGAGGAGACCTACGGCGGCGGCCGCTTCCTGATCACCGAGGCCCCCGCCGGCGGCACCGTCGTCGTCGACTTCAACAGGGCCTACAACCCGCCCTGCGCCTTCACCCCCTACGCCACCTGCCCGCTGCCGCCGCGCCAGAACAAGCTGGCGGTGGCGGTGGCGGCCGGCGAGAAGAACTTCGGCAAGGGGCACCACTAGGCGGGCGCCCCTCCCCGGCTTTTTCCTACGGCTTCGGCGGCAGGTCGTCCCAGGGGTTCGACCCCGCCACCGCCTTGTCGATCGTCTCCCCCGGCGAGGCGCCGAAGCGCCGCAGCTCCTCGGCGGTGTAGCGGGTGAGGACGGTGTGCTTGCGGCTGTAGAGGAAGTAGATGAACAGGCCGACCACCAGCCAGCCGATCAGCCGCCACCAGTTGGCCGCCGGCAGCGAGAACATCAGGATCAGGCAACAAATGATGCCCAGGATCGGCACCAGCGGCACCAGCGGGCAGCGGAACGGCCGCTCGGCCTCCGGGTTGGTCCGGCGCATGATGAGCACCGCGGCGCAGACGACGGCGAAGGCGAAGAGCGTCCCGATGTTGGTCATCTGGAGCAGGTACTCGATGGGCAGGAGCCCGGTGGCGGTGGCGACGAAGGCGCCGATCAGGAGCGTGGTCTTCCAGGGGGTGCGGAACTTCGGATGGACCGCACCGAAGAACCCCGTCGGCACCATGCCGTCGCGCGCCATGGCCAGGAAGACGCGCGGTCCCGAGAGCATCATGACGAGGAGCACGGAGGTGATGCCGGCGACGCCGGCGATCGCGATGAGGGCGTCCGCCCAGCCTAAGCCGACCTCGCTGAAGGCGACCGAGACCCCGGCGCCGGTGTCGATGCGGTCGTACTTCACCATGCCGGTGAGGACCGCCACCACCGCGATGTAGAGCACCGTGCAGATGAGCAGCGAGGCAATGATGCCGATCGGCACG
>DASWHY010000419.1:0-1987 GCA_036397955.1 Thermoanaerobaculia bacterium
GTGCTCGACGGCCGCGACGAGCTGGCCTTCTACGTCGCGCGCTACGACGCCGAGATCGCCTACACCGACGCCCAGGTCGGCAAGCTCCTCGACGAAGCGCGGCGGCGCGGCCTCCTCGCGCGCACGCTCACCGTCCTCACCTCCGACCACGGCGAGTCGCTCGGCGACCACCACTACTTCTTCGACCACGGCCGCTTCGGCTTCCAGAGCTGTTTGCGCGTCCCGCTCATCGTCCACTATCCGGGCGTCTTGCCGCCGCGGGTGGACAAGGAGCCGGCGGCGCTCATCCACCTGGCGCCGACGCTGCTGGAGGCGGCGGGGGTGGCGCTGCCGGACGGCGCCTGGCGGCAGGGGCGGAGCCTGACGCCGCGGCTGCGCGGCGCGGCGGCGGCGGGGAGCGCGGGCGATCCCACCGGCCTGGCCTTCGCCGAGGCCGGCTACGAGCAGGCCGGCCAGTGGCAGAAGGCGGTGCAGGACGCGCGCTGGAAGCTCGTCTACGCGCAGGGGCTCGCCGACCAGCGCTGGATCGGCGGCGAGGGGGTGCGCTTCGCCCTCTTCGATCTCCAGAGCGACCCCGGGGAGACGCGCAACGTCGCCGACAAGCAGCCGGGCGAGCGCCAGCGCCTGGTGCGCAAGCTCTGGGAGTGGGACCGGGCGCCGCGCTTCCAGGCGCTCACCGAGCCCGAGAGCGCCGCCTGCGGCGACCAGCGCGGGATGGAGCGCGAGACCGAGGAGCTGCTGCGCAGCCTGGGGTATCTGCGGTGAAGGAGCGCCCATGAAGATTGCTCTGGGCAGCGACCACGCCGGCTACCGCTACAAGCAGCGTCTCGCCGAGTGGCTGCGCGGCGCCGGGCATGAAGTAGTGGACTTCGGCACCCACTCCGAGGAGCCGGTGGACTACCCGCTCTTCGTGCGGCCGGCGGCGGCGGCGGTGGCGCGCGGCGACTGCGAGCGCGCCATCGTCCTCGGCGGCTCCGGCAACGGCGAGGCGATGGCCGCCAACCGCCTGCGCGGCGTCCGCTGCGCCCTCTGCTGGAGCGCCGAGTCGGCGAGCCTCGCCCGCCGGCACAACGACGCCAACGTCCTCTCGCTGGGCGAGCGGCTGATCCCCTGGGAGACGGCGCTCGAGATCGTGCGCACCTGGCTCGAGACGCCGTTCGAGGGCGGCCGCCACGTGCGCCGCATTCAGCTCCTGGACGAAGAGCTCCCGTGAGTCGTGTAGGTGTAGGGGCGGAGCTTGCCTCCGCCCGCTCTCTGCCTGCGTCCTACGCCGCCCTCCGGCTGGACCTCGGCCCCGAGCGCGTCCACCGCGGCGAGGTCCTCGGCCCCTACACCACCTTCAAGATCGGCGGCCCGGCCGACCTCTTCTACGAGGCGCGGACCCCCGACGAGCTGGCCGCCGCCCTGGTCGCGGCGCGGGCGCGCGGCGTCCCCAGCTTCCTCCTCGGCCTCGGCGCCAACATCCTGATCGGCGACCGCGGCTTCCGCGGCCTCGTGGTGCGCAACGCCGCGCGCCACATCGAGGTGCTGGCCGACGAGCGGCGGATCGCGGCGGGGAGCGGCACGGTCGTCTGGCCCGACTTGATCGAGACCGCCATCGCCCACTCGCTCTCCGGCCTCGAGCACTACGGCGGTATCCCCTCGACCGTCGGCGGCGCCCTTTGGCAGAACCTCCATTTCCTCTCCCCGGCGCCGGCACGCGAGCGCACGATGTTCATCGCCGAGGTGACCCTCGGGGCCGAGGTCCTGACCCTCGACGGCGAGCGGCGGTGGGCGGACGCCGCCTGGTTCGAGTTCGGCTACGACACCTCGGTCCTCCACCACCGGCCGGAGGTGGTGCTTACCGCCACCTTCCAGCTCGCGCCCGGCGACCCCGAGACGATGCGCCGGATCGTGCGCGAGAACCTGGAGTGGCGCACCCACCGCCACCCGCCGCTCGACAGCGAGCCCTCGGTGGGCTCCATCTTCAAGAAGATCGAAGGCATCG
>DASWHY010000420.1:0-5538 GCA_036397955.1 Thermoanaerobaculia bacterium
GCTCGACGGCCCCGAGCTCCTCGCCACCGGCCTCGTCCACTACCACGAGATGTGCGTCTCCTGCCACGGCGCGCCCGGGGTGCCCGCCTCCGAGATCGGCGCGGGACTCAACCCCTTCCCGCCCGAGCTGGCCGAGGAGGCCGAGGAGCTCGGGCCGGCGGAGCTCTTCTGGGTCGTCAAGCACGGCATCAAGATGACCGGCATGCCCGCCTTCGGTCCGACCCACACCGACGAGGAGCTGTGGGCGATCGTCGCCTTCGTCGAGACGCTGCCGGAGACGTCCGGCGAGGAGTACGCCGCCGCGGTGCGCGAGGCGGGGCTAGGCGGAATGGCGGGCGAGGCCGCGGAGCCCACCGGCGCCGCCGGCGAAGAGCACTCCGAGACCCACACCGACCCGCCGGGCGCGAAGCCGCATTCTCACGGCGATCAGTAGCCGGCAAGCCGGGCCACCGCGAAGCATCGGATAGACTTCCGGCCCATGCGGCTGGGCGATCTGGAGCTGACGGTGGTGGGGGACGGGGAGTTCGGGCTGGACGGCGGGGCGATGTTCGGGGTGGTGCCGAAGACGCTCTGGGAGAGGGTCAAGCCGCCGGACGCCAAGAACCGCATCCGCATGGCCACCAACTGTTTGCTGGTGGAGCGCGGGAGCGACCTGCTGCTGATCGACAGCGGGATCGGCGACAAGCACGACGCCAAGTTCCGCGCCAACTACGCGATGGACGAGACGGCCGAGCGGCTGCCGGACGCGATCTGGCGCGCCGGCCATGCGCCCGAGGACGTCACGCACGTCCTCCTCTCGCACCTCCACTTCGACCACTGCGGCTGGAACACCCGCTACGACGGCGGGACCCTCGTCCCCACCTTCCCGCGCGCCCGCTACTGGCTGGAGCGCAGCGAGGTGGAGCACGCCCGCGCGCCCAACGAGCGGGACCGCGCGAGCTACGACCCGCGCAACTGGGAGCCGCTGTTCGCGGCCGGCGTCGTCGAGCTCTTCGACGGCGAGGCCGAGCCGATGACGGGTGTCCGCGCCATCAAGGCGCCGGGGCACAACGCCGACATGTGCATCGTGCTACTCGAAGGGGGCGGCAACGAGCGCGGCGTCTACTGGGCCGACCTCGTCCCCACCACCGCCCACGTCCCGTATCCCTGGATCATGGGCTACGACCTCTACCCTCTGACTACCCTGGAGACCAAGAAGCGGTGGCTGCCGCGCGCCGCCGCGGAGGGGTGGCTCTGCGTCTTCGAGCACGACGCGGAGACGCCGCTCGCGCGCCTGGTCGAGGAGAAGCCCGGGCGCTTCGCCGCGGCGGCCGTCGAGGAGATGGAATGCCTGACCAAGACTTCGACCTGATCATCCTCGGCAGCGGCCCCGGGGGGTACGTCGCCGGCATCCGCGCCGGCCAGCTCGGCCTGAGGACCGCGCTCGTCGAGAAGGACCCGAAGCTGGGCGGCACCTGCACGCTGCGCGGCTGCATCCCGACCAAGGCCCTCCTCCACACCGCGGCCGTGCTCGACGAGATCCGCGACGCCGGCGCCCACGGCATCCAGGTCCCCGCGCCGCAGCTCGACGTCGCCAAGGCGCAGGCGCGGAAGCGCTCGATCGTGGACAAGAACTCGAAGGGGATCGAGTTCCTGCTCAAGAAGAACAAGGTCACCGGCCTCCACGGCCGCGGCCGCCTGACCGGCCCCAACCAGGTCGAGGTGGACGGCCCGCAGGGGAAGAAGACCTACTCGGCGAAAAACATCTTGATCGCCACCGGCTCGGTGCCGCGCGACATCCCGATCGCCCCGGCCGACGGCCGCCGCATCCTCAACTCCGACCACGTCCTGGAGCTCGAGCGGGTGCCGCAGAGCCTGGCGGTCCTGGGCGCCGGCGCCGTCGGCACCGAGTTCGCCTCGATCTACGCCTCTTTCGGCGCGAAAGTGACGCTCGTCGAGATGCTGCCGCGGATCCTGCCGATCGAGGACGAGGAGGTCTCGGCGGGGCTCGAGAAGGCGCTCAGGAAGCGCGGCATCGACGTCCTCGCCGGGACGAAGCTCACCGCGGTGGAGCAGACCGACAGCGGCGTCCGCCTCAGCCTGGAAGGCGGCAAGAAGCCGACCGTCGAGGCCGAGCTGCTGCTCGTCGCCATCGGCCGCCGGCCGGTGACCGAGGACCTCGGTCTCGAGGCGCTCGGCATCCAGCTCGACCGCGGCTACGTCCAGGTCAACGAGTTCATGCAGACGGCGGCGCCGCACATCTACGCCATCGGCGACGTCGTCCCCACCCCCTGGCTCGCCCACGTCGCCTCGTCCGAGGGGATCCTGGCGGTCGAGCACATGGCCGGCCAGCCGGCGAAGCCCCTCAACTACGACCGCGTCCCTTCCTGCACCTACTGCGACCCGGAGGTGGGGAGCGTCGGCCTGACCGAGGCCAAGGCGCGCGAGCGCGGCTACGCGGTGCAGACCGGCAAGTTCCCCTTCTCGGCGCTCGGCAAGGCGCGCATCCTGGGGCGCAGCGAGGGGTTCGTGAAGGTGGTCCGCGAGACCAAGTACGACGAGCTGCTGGGGGTGCACATCGTCGGCGCCCACGCCACCGACCTGATCGCCGAGGCCTGCGTGGCGCTGCAGATGGAGGCGACCAACGAGGAGCTGTTCCGCACCATGCACGCCCACCCGACCCTCGCCGAGGGGGTGGCCGAGGCGGCCCACGCCGCCAGCGGCCACGCGATCCACATCTAGGCGGCCGCCGGCGCGATGGCCAAGACGAGCCGGGGGCTCGGGCCCCTCCATCCGCCGCCGGCGCCGGCCGCCGCCGACCGGCTGGCCCGCACCTCCCTCGGCCGCGAGCAGCAGCTCGAGCTCTACCGCTACCTCCAGCTCACCCGCATGACCGAGGCGCGCCTCGGCAACCTCTACCGCCAGGGGAAGGTGGTCGGCGGGCTCTATTCGAGCCGCGGCCAGGAGGCGGTCTCGGTGGGGAGCGCCTACGCGCTGGCGCCGCAGGACGTGATCGGCCCGATCATCCGCAACCTGGGCGCGATGCTGGTGCGCGGCGTCCAGCCGCGCGAGGTGATGATGCAGTACATGGCGCGCGCCGACAGCCCGACCGGCGGCAAGGACGCCAACACCCACTTCGGCGATATCTCGCGCGGGCTGGTGGCGCCGATCTCGATGCTCGGTGCGCTGATCCCGGTCATGGCCGGCGTCGCCCTCGCCGGCCGCATGCTCGGCAAGGACCTCGTCGCCATGACCTGGATCGGCGACGGCGGCACTTCGACGGGCGACTTCCACGAAGGGCTCAACCTCGCGGCGGTGCTCAACGTGCCGTTCGTGCTCATTGCCGAGAACAACGGCTACGCGTACTCGACGCCGACCGAGCGGCAGATGCGGATCAAGAACATCGCCGTGCGCGCCGCCGCCTACGGCATCCCCGGCGAGGTGGTGGACGGCAACGACGTGCTGGCGGTCTACGAGGTGACCAAGCGCGCGGTGGACCGCGCCCGCGCCGGCGGCGGCCCCTCGCTCGTCGAGGCCAAGACCTTCCGCATGAAAGGACACGCCGAGCACGACGACGCCGGCTATGTGCCGCCGGAGCTCTTTGAGCAGTGGCGGCTGCGCGACCCGATCGACCGCTTCCACCGCCACCTGCTCGCCGAAGGCCTGGCGAGCGAGGACGAGCTGGCGGCGATCGCGGCGGAGATCGACAAGGTCCTCGACGCGGAGGTGGACCGCGCCCTCGCCTCCCCCTTCCCGCCGCCCGAGCGGGCGCTCGAAGGGGTCTACGAGGAGGGGCCGCCGGCGGAGGCCGAGGCCGGCGGGGTGGGAGCGCCCTGACGCCGATGGCCGAGCCGGTCACCTACCTCGAGGCGATCCGCCAGGGGCTCTGGGAGGAGATGGAGGCCGATCCGCGGGTCTTCATGCTCGGCCAGGACATCGGCACCTACGGCGGCGCCTTCCGCCTCACCGCCGGCTTCCTCGACCGCTTCGGCCCCGAGCGGGTGATCGACACGCCGATCAGCGAGTCGGCGATGGTGGGGGCGGCGATCGGCGCCGGCATGATGGGCCTGCGCCCGGTCGTCGAGATGCAGTTCATCGACTTCATCGCCTGCGCCTTCAACCAGATCGTCAACTTCGCCGCCACCTGCCGCTACCGCTGGGGGCAGGCGGTGCCGATCGTCATCCGCGGCCCGGCCGGCGGCAACGTCCGCGGCTCGGCCTTCCACAGCCAGAACCCGGAGGGGTACTTCCAGCGCGCGCCGGGGCTCAAGATCGTGGCCCCCGCCACCGCCGCCGACGCCAAGGGTCTGATCAAGGCGGCGATCCGCGACCCCAACCCGGTCCTCTTCTTCGAGCACAAGTACCTGTACCGGCGGATCAAGGAGGAGCTGCCGGCGGGGGACGGCCTAGTGCCGATCGGTCAGGCGCGTCTGGCGCGCGCGGGCCGCGACCTCTCCGTCGTCACCTGGGGTGCTATGGTCCACGTCGCGCTCGAAGCGGCCGGGCGCCTCGAGGCGGAAGGGATCGAGCTCGAGGTCCTCGACCTGCGTACCCTCAAGCCGCTGGACGAGGAGGCCTTCCTCGCCTCGGCGCGCAAGACCAACCGGGTTCTGGTGTTGACCGAAGAGCCGCTCACCGGCTCGGTCGGGGGGGAAGTAGCGGCGCGCATCGCCGAGAAGGCGTTCGACTGGCTCGATGCGCCGGTCGCCCGCCTCGGCGGCCCCGACACCCCGGTGCCCTACAGCCCGACGCTCGAGGACGCCTGGCTGCCCAACGTCGACAAGCTCGTGGCCCGGGTGCGCGAGCTCTTGAGCCATTGACCGCGAGGGACGAACGATGCCGACCGAAGTCGTGATGCCGCAGATGGGCGAGTCGATCGCCGAGGGGACGATCACCAAGTGGCTGGTCAAGGTCGGGGACAAGGTGGAGCGCGACCAGCCGCTGTTCGAGATCTCGACCGACAAGGTGGACGCCGAGATCCCCAGCCCGGCCGCCGGGGTCCTCCTCGAGGTGCGCAACAAGGAGGGGGAGACGGTCCCGGTCAACCAGGTCGTGGCGCTGATCGGAGCGGAAGGAGAGGCCGGGAAGGCCGCCGAGCCGCCCGCCGCGGCGCCGCAGGAGGGGGTCGCGCCGAAGGAAGAGGCCGCGCCGAAGGAAGAGGCGCCGGCTGCGGCGGCCGAGGCGGCGCCCGCGCCGGCTTCGCCGGAGCCCGCCCCCGCGCCCAAGGGGGACGGCGAGGAGAAGCCCGAGGCCGAAGCGAAGCCCGCGGCCGAGGCGGAGGAGAAGCCGGGATCGGAAGAGGAGCGGCTGCGGAAGTTCTCGAGCCCGTTGGTGCGCAGCATCGCGGCCAAGGAGGGGGTCGACATCGGGCAGGTCGAGGGGACCGGCGCCCAGGGGCGGGTCACCAAGCAGGACATCCTGAGCTTTATCGATCAGCGGCAGAAGCCCGCCGCGGCCGCGCCGCGTCCTGCGCCGGCCGAGGCGCCCGCGCCGGCCGCGCGACCCGCCGGCACGTTCCACGTCCCCGCCTACGCCGAAGGCGAGAACGTGGAGATCGAG
>DASWHY010000421.1:0-2855 GCA_036397955.1 Thermoanaerobaculia bacterium
TTCCGCTACCGCTTCGTGGTGCAGGCCGGCGTCGCGCGCGACGAGCCGGTGCCGCTCGCCTTCGAGCGCTTCGTGCCGGGCGGCCCCTGCCGGGTGGTGGTGCGGCTGGAGGACCTGGAGGCCGGTGCCTACTTCCGCGACGAGCAAGAGGTCGAGGTGCCGGGGCCCGGTTCGGCGGGGCCGATGCGGCAGGAGGAGGTCGAGCCGCCGCCGGTCCAGGTGGCCGCCGGCGCGGCCGCGGCGCCGGGGACGGTCGCCCTGGCGGCGCACGTCGCCGCTTCCGGGGCGCCCGCCCGCCCCTCGCCGGTCGCGGCGCAGCTCGCCCGGCTCTACGACGAGGCCGCGGAAGGCTCTGCCGGCGGCGGCCCGACGGTCCGGCTCCAGGTGCCCGGCGGCCTCCTCTCCGGGCCGGTGCGGATCGCGGCCCGCGTCGACGGCGGGCCGGTCGAGCGCGTCGATTTCCTTCTCGACGGCCGCCTCGTGGTGAGCCGCACCCGGCCGCCCTACGAGGTGCGCCTCGACCTCGGGCCGGTGCCGCGGCCGCAGCGGCTGGGGGCCGAGGCGGCGGCGGCGGGCGGCGAGGTCCTGGCGCGTGACGAGATCGTGCTCAACGACGGCGGCCAACGCTTCCGGGTGCGCCTCGTCGAGCCGCGCGGCGGCCGCGCCGCCGGGCGCAGCCTGCGCGTCCGCGCCGAGGTCGAGCCGCCGGCGGGACGGAGCGTCGAGCGGGTGGAGTTCTACCTCGACGAGACGCGGGTCGCGACCCTCTACCAGCCGCCGTACCGGCAGCCGATCGCCCTGCCGCGCGCCGGCGCCGCCACTTACGTGCGCGCCGTCGCCCACCTCGCCGACGGCAGCGCCGCCGAGGACCTGGTGATGCTCAACCTCCCCGAGCGCGGCGTCGGCGAGGCGATCGACGTGCGCATGGTGGAGCTCTACGCGACGGTGACCGACCGCGGCGGCCACCCCGTCGAGGGGGTCGGTCCGGAGCGCTTCCGGGTGGTCGAGGACGGCGTCCGCCAGGGCCTGCGGCGCGTCGAGGGAGTGGCCGACACGCCGATCCGGGCCGCCGTCCTGATCGACAACTCGGGCTCGATGCGCCGGCACATGCCGGCGGTGCGCGCCGCGGCGCTCCAGTTCCTGCGCCAGACCCTGCGCCCGCAGGACGAGGCGGCGGTCATCACCTTCAACCGCGCGCCGCGGGTGGCGGTGGGGCTCACCTCCGACCTCGCGACGCTGGCCGAGGGGCTGACCGGCCTGGTGGCCGAGGACCGCACCGCTCTCTACGACAGTCTGGTCTACACCCTTCACTACCTCGCGGGCGCCACGGGGCAGCGGACGGTGCTGCTGCTCTCGGACGGGCTGGACAAGGGGAGCCGTTTCCGCTTCGAGCAGGCGCTCGAGAGCGCCCGCCGCGCCGGGATCGCCATCTACGCCGTCGGGCTCGACTTGGCGCCGGGCGAGGCGATGGTGGCGAAGGAGACGCTGTCGCGCCTCGCCGCCGAGACCGGCGGCCGCAGCTTCTTCATCGCCGGGACCGAGGCGCTGCCGGGGGTTTACCACGAGATCGAGCGCGAGCTCCGCGCCCAGTACCGGATCTCCTACCAGTCCACCAACGGCAGTGTCGAAGACCGCTTCCGCCTGGTGCAGGTCCAGGTCGCCGGACCCGGCCTCGAAGCGCGGACGATCAGCGGCTACTACCCCTAGCCCGCTTCAGGCGACGTGCACGACGAGCCGCCGGGGGCCGCTCCGGCGGCGGTGCTCCCAGAGATAGATCCCCTGCCAGGTGCCGAGGGCGAGCTCGCCGGCCAGGACCGGGATCGAGAGCGCGGAGGAGGTCAACACCGCGCGGATGTGCGAGGGCATGTCGTCGGGGCCTTCGGCGGTGTGGGTATAGAGCGGGTCGTCCTCCGGTACGAGACGCACCAGCCAGCGCTCGAGGTCGTGCTTCGCCGACGGATCGGCGTTCTCCTGGATCGTCAGGCTGGCCGAGGTGTGCTGGAGGAAGACGGTGCAGAGCCCCTCCTCGACACCGCTGCCCCGCACCACCTCCGCGATCTCGCGGGTGATCTCGTGCAGCCCCTGGCCGCGCGCCTCGATCGACAGTTTCCGGACCATGCGGCGCGCATCTTATTCTTGGAGAGAGGGCTCGCGGTGGGCGTGCGACTGGGCGCTGCCGGCCGGGAAGGTGAAGGCCACCAAGAGCAGGAGCCCGGAGATCACCGCGCGCGTGCTGCGGTCGTTCCGGTGTGGGGTCCCGCAGGCTCTCCTCCGCGCCGGGCGCTCCTTGGTGTCCGCGCTTGCGGCGCCCTGTGATGGGCGCCGCTACCCGAGAGGTCGCCTGCCGGAGCAGGCACTGATCGGAGCGCGGGTTCGCTCTCGTTGGGGATGAAAAGCTGCCGACGTCATTCAGCGGTTCGAGTCATGGCGCCGCGTGACGTGCCGGGCCAGAGGCCCGCGAAGCGGCGCGTTCGGGTGAGGGGGCCACCGTGCGTTAGCGCCGAAGCCGCCGCCCGCTAACCAGCCACCACCCGCACCAACCAGGACCCGCGCAGCGGGCGCGCCTCTTCGCGGGCCGGGTGGCACGGCATCTCACGCGGCACTATCCGCCCCGCGCGGCGCGCGCGGCGCCTGCGGCGCACCTGCCTGCTAGAATCCGCGCGGCCCCGCCGCTCCCCGGGCGGGCCGCTCCCGAGGCCTGAATGACCGAAACCCCGTCGGCGACCCCGATCCGCATCCGTCCGCTCGACGAGCTGGACATCGGCGCCATCGTCGCCATCGACGAGCGGATCGGCGGCCGCTACCGGCCGGAAGTCTGGGAGCGGCGGATCGGTTACTACATCCGGCGGGACCCC
>DASWHY010000422.1:0-9310 GCA_036397955.1 Thermoanaerobaculia bacterium
CGCGTCACTTGTCGTCACCTCCAGCAACTCTAGCCGGCTCTCCATCACTCTGTCAAGCAATAAATGGCGTTCTAGGCCACTGTGCGCGGCGTGTAAGTAGCTGACGCGGCAGTACTTGCTTTGCCGCGCGGGAGCTTGCGGCGCTACCGTCGCGGCATGCCGCTCTTCCAGGGGCTCGGACGCAAACGCGCTCCTTCCTCGACTTCCGCTGCGCACACTTCTTGCAGCCCTCGACTCCTGCGTCGCGGGAACGCACCAGGGGTTGCCGCGAGGAGGTCCCGCGGCGCACGGCAACCCCTCCTTCACCGGGGGGTGACGTGGATCGCGAGACGGGGATCGTGCGGCTGCGCCGCGGCGATCACATCTGCCAGATGTTCCGGGGCGCCGCCGAGCAGCGGTCGGCGCTCGTTCCCATCTTCAAGGGGGGCCTCGCGGCCGGCGAGCGCTGCGTCCTACTCGCCGCCGAGGCCGACTGCCGGCGGGTCGAGCGGGAGCTCGGGCTCGCCGGTGCGTCCGACGGCAGCTGGCTCCCTCTCCCCCGCCACACTGACTTCCAGAGCCGCGGTCGCTTCGACCCGGGCGCCCTCATCGAGCTCCTCCGGCAGTGCGAGCAGCAGGCGCTCGAGGACGGCCGGCCCGGCCTGCGACTGGCGATCGACATGGCCTGGGTGCTCGGCGCCTCGGCCGGCGGCGCGCCGCTCGACGCCGGCGCGGCGGCGCCGCTCCTCGTCTGCGAGGGGCGGCTCCACCGCTTCGTCGAGCGCAGCCTCGCCGTCGTCCTCTGCCAGTACGACCTCTCGCGCTTCCCGCCGGAGACCCAGACCGACGCCCTGCGCACCCACCCGCTGGCGCTCATCGGCGGCCGCCTCTGCGCCAACTTCTACTACGAGCCGGCGGAGCTGGTGCTCGGCGACGCCGCGCCCGAGGACCGCGCGACCTGGATGCTGGCGCAGCTCGAGCGGGCCGGCGCCATCGAGCGCAAGCTCGAGGAGGTGAAGGCGCGGCTGGCGGAGCACCGGGCGGCCCTGGCGCGCGCCGAGCGGCGGCAAGAGGAGTTCCTGGCGATGCTGGCGCACGAGCTGCGCAACCCGCTGGGGACGATCAGCAACGCCCTCCAGGTGCTGCGGCTGAGCGGCGCGGAAGGCGACCCGACCCGGCGGCGGGCGCTTGAGATCGCCGAGCGGCAGGTGCGCCACCAGGCCGCCCTGGTGGACGACCTGCTCGAGGTGCAGCGGGTGACGCGCGGCGAGATCGAGCTGCACCGCGAGCCGCTCGAGCTGGTGGAGCTGGTGCGCGCCACGGTCGAGCGGGAGCGGCCGGCGCTGGAGGCGGCCGGGCTGACGCTCGCCGTCGATCTGCCGCGCGAGCGCCTCGGGGTGCAGGGCGACCCGGCGCGGCTCGGCCAGGCGCTCGAGAAGCTGCTGCGCAACGCCGCCAAGTTCACCGCCGCCGGCGGGCGGGTGGCGGTGCGGGTGGCGCGCACCGCGGGCGGGCGGCGCGCCGCGGTCGTGGTCACCGACACCGGCGTCGGCATCGGGCCGGAGATCCTGCCGCACGTCTTCGAGCCCTTCACCCAGGCCGACCACAGCCTGGAGCGGACGAAGGGGGGCCTCGGGGTGGGGCTGGCGGTGGCGAAGGGGCTCGTCGAGCTGCACGGCGGCGAGGTCGAAGCGCGGAGCGAGGGCCTGGGGCGCGGCGCGCGGTTCACGATGCTGCTGCCGATTGCGGCGGCGGCGCCGACGGCGGCGGCGGCGGAGCGGCCGGCGACCGAAGAGCGGCACGCGCGGCGGGTGCTGGTGGTCGAGGACAACCCGGACGCGGCGGCCACGCTGCGCGACTTCCTGGTGCTCTCCGGCCACGAGGTGGCGCTGGCCCACACCGGCTCGGCCGGGGTCGAGGCGGCCCGCCGCTTCCACCCCGAGGTGGTGCTCTGCGACCTCGGGCTCCCCGGGATGGACGGCTTCGCGGTGGCGCAGGAGCTGCGGCGCGATCCGACGACGCGCGGCGCGCGGCTCATCGCGGTGACCGGCTACGGCCGCGACGAGGACCGCCGCCGCTCGCGCGAGGCGGGCTTCGACCTCCACCTGACGAAGCCGGTGGACCCCGGGCACCTGGCGCGGCTGCTAGCCTAGCGGCCCGTGAGCGCGCCCGAGCCGCACTTCCTCTCGACCAAAGAGATCCCCCCCGAAGAGCGGTTGATTTTCGCTCTCGACATCCCCGAGGTCGCGGACGCGAAGCGGCTGGTCGAGTCGCTGCGCGAAGCGGTGTCGTTCTACAAGGTGGGGCTCGAGCTGTTCATGACCGGCGAGGCGTTCGCGCTGATCGACTGGCTGCACGGGCGCGGCGCCAAGGTGTTCGCGGACTTCAAGCTGTTCGACGTGCCGGAGACGGTCGCGGCGGCGGTGCGGCGGCTGGCGCGGCGGGGGATCGCGCTGACGACGGTGCACGGCAACGACGGGATGTTGGAGGCGGCTTGCCGGGAGCGCGGGGACGGGCTCAAGGTGCTGGCGGTGACGGTGCTGACGAGTCTGGATCGCGGGGACTTGGAGGACCTGGGGTTCGCGGTGGACGTGGAGGAGTTGGTGTTGTCGCGGGCGCGGCGGGCGCTGGCGATCGGGTGTGATGGGGTGGTGGCTTCGGGGTTGGAGGCTCGGGGGTTGCGGGAGGAGCTGGGGGAGAAGTTGCTGGTGGTGGTGCCGGGGATTCGGCCGGTGGAGAACCGGGCTGTTGATGATCAGAAGCGGGTGGTTACGGTGGAGGAGGCGTTTTTGTCGGGGGCGGATTACATCGTGGTGGGGCGGCCGATCCGGAAGGCTGCTGATCCGTACCAGGCCGCGAAGGTGATCCAGGGCACGATCCAGGGGTTGTTTCTCTAGGCCCGCCGGCCGCGCCGGCCGGCCGCGTAGGCGAGGCAGACCGCAGCGGCCAATAGCACCGTCAACGCGCAGGCCGGATGCAGGTCGGCCCCTCGCCGCACCAGGTCCGGCACCAGGCGGACCGGCAGCATGGCGAGGACGGCCACCGCGGTGACCGCCAGGTGGAGGAGCGCGAAGCCGCCGAGCGCGGCCGCGGCGGCCGCCGTCGCCACCGCCCCGTAGACCAGATACCGCTCGTGCATCTGCGGCATCAGCGCGAAGGCGAGGAGCCAGGGCGCCGCGAAGGCCGCGAGGATGCGCGGTTGGGCCGCGCGGGCCGCGTCCGCCGCGAAGCGCGCGCAGAGCGCCAACCCGGCGCCGTAGACCAGCGCGAGGGCAGTGCGGAGCGGCGGGGGAGCGAGCCCCTCGAGCGCGGGGACCCAGACCTCGAGCAGCCCCGGCAGGTTGGGGGCGCGGCCCATCCGCAACACCGGGAAGTGCCCCGGCCTCAGGACGAACCCCACCTTCAGCCAGGAGAGGTCCGCGTCGAACAGCGGCACGCAGAGAACCAAGGCGCCGAGCGCCGCGCCGGCTAGCCATGGCGCGATCCGGACCCGCGGGTCGCTGCCCTTCCAGACGGCGAGCCCCAGGACCGCGGCGAGCAGCACCCCGCCCAGCCAGAACAGGGCCGGGGGATGGAGCGCCCAGCGGCCAGTCGCGAAAGTCCCCAACAGCCACGGCGCGCCGCCGAGAGCGACGGCGAGGAGGAGACCCAGGACGACGCGAGCGGCGCCGGCGAGATCGCGGCTGAAGAGGGTCCAGAGCACGAAGAAGGGGGCCACGAGGAGCACCTGCCCCTTGACCAGCGCGCCCACGCCGAGTGCGAAGCCCACCGCCAACCAGAGGCCGTGGGAGGCGAAGAGCGCGGCCAGCAGGTAGGCGGCCACGCCCCAGGCGTCCCATTGCGGCCAGCAGTGGGCGACCCAGATCAGCGCCGGATTGAACCAGACGAGCAGGGCCGCGAGGCTGCCGCGCAGCCAGGGCCGCGGCCCGGGCGGGGCGCGGCCGGCGGCGCCGTGGCGGAACCAGAGCGCGACCAGGAAGAAGACGGCGAGGGCGGCGATCAGCTCGCAGGCGCTGTTCAAACGCAGGAGGGGTGCGTTGAACTCGTAGGACGGGTTCCACCCCCGGGCCTGGGGAAAGCGCCGGTGGGTCCATCCCACCCACCGCTCCATGATCAGTAGCCGCAGGGGCGGGTAGTCGAACTGCATCTTCCGCTTCCGTTCGCGGCCGATCCGCGCGCGATAGAGGTTGGGGTAGCCCCGCGCGTGCGCGGCGGTCCCCCAGCGATAGGCGTTGCGGATGTCGGGGCCGAAGTGGGCGAGCGCGGAGGCGTCCCAGGCCCAGCGCCGCAGCCGCAGGCCGACCGCGATCACCCCGCCCGCGGCGAGCCCGATCAGCAGGACGGCGAGCAGTCGCCTGGGCGACTTGGGGAAGGCAAACATGGCGCGAAGGGGCTGACCACCTCAGCCGGGAGCACGCTCAAACAGCGCGATCTCGGGGTTGACGAAACGCTGGCTGGTGCCCATGCCTTCGATGTCCAGGAGGTCGAAGAGAGGCCGCCCCCGGTGCCGCATCACCAGCCGGTAGCCCAGCTCGCCGCGCCGCATGCGGCGATAGAACTGGACCTCGCGCTCGTGGCGCAAGTCGGTGAGGTTGAGCGCCACGTACTCGGGGCGCTGCCGCACGAGCAGCCCGCCGCGGCTGCGGTGGATGCGCTCCCAGGCGACCCTGCGGAAGCGCGGGACGTGCTTGCGCCGCCCGATGGCCACCGCCGACGCCGGGTCGCGCGCGTGCTCCCGGACATAGACCTCGACGGCGTAGCGCGAATCGGCGAGGAGCCGGGCGTCCACCGAGGCCGCATAGAGCAGCGAGTAGCCGAAGAGGGCCGCCACCGCCGCGCGGCGAAGGAGCACGAGCCGTCCGGCAGGCGCGATCAGGGCGCCCAGCAACCGGCCTCCGGGGAAAGCCAGGAGCAGGACGACCGGTAGGATGTAGCGGTCGTAGCTGAACAGGATGAGGCTGAGGAACGTGACGTAGTACGAGACGATCAGCCACACCAGGCTGCCGATCAGGAAGGGCTCCTCCCCGGCGCGGCCCTGGCGGGCCCGCCAGACCGTCCACGCCACGCCGGCCGCGCAGACCAGGGCCAGGGCCGGGTTGAGGCAGAAAGCCATCTGCCGCAGGAACAGGACCAGGAGCGTCTGGTGCCCTGCCGGGGTGTTCTCGTAGTCTTGGTAGTTCTCGCTCATCGGGCCGAGCAGCAACCGCGCGTGCAGGGCGAACCGGTCCCAGTTCCAGAGCATCTGGAAGACGGCGAAGCCGAGCGCCGCCGCCGCCGCCGCGGCGAGGAGCCGCCGGTCGATCAGCGCCCGGCCGAGCCCGCGCCAGACGCCGCGGTCCCCGCGCTCGCGCCGCGTCAGGCTCCAGAGGATCGGCAGCGGCGCCAGGACGTAGAGACCGTAGGCCTGGTCCTTGGTGCACACCGTCGCCGCGGCCGTCAGGCCGAAGAGGACGTAGTCGCGCAGGCGGTGGCGCTTCAGGATGCGGACGTAGAACAGCAGCGACGCGGTGAACCAGAAAAGATAGGGGGCCTCGAGGTTCCCCATCTTGGCGTAATAGACGAACGGCGCCACGCAGGCGAAGATCGCGGCCGCGCACAGCGCGGAGCGCCGGTCGTAGATCTCGCGGCCGACCCGGTAGATCAGCGCCAGGGTGGCGAGGGCCAGGAGGAGGCTGAGCCCGCGGGCGAAGTACGTCAGCCAGACAACCTGCTGCAGCGGCGTCGCCCCGGCCGCGCCGAGGGCGCGCCGCAGCGGCCAGGACAGACCTTGCAGCACGGCGAAGTGCAGCGGCGGGTACCGCGTGTGCCAGCCGTCGTAGGTCTCGGGCGAGAGGGCCTGCGGCCAGGACGTGGGGTGCAGCTCGTCGCCGGACCACCCCCACCAGTGCGGCATCCCCCACCAGATTCCGACACCGAAGAGGACCAGGGCCGCCGCCAGCAGGCCCGCGAGCCAGAGATGCGGTCTGCCGGCGAGGGCGGCCGGCAGGCTCTCTTCCGCGTTGTGGATCCCGGGCTTCATGGGCCGGCGGCTATGCTACGACCATGCCGCCCGTCGGCCTCGCGCGGGTGGCGGCCCGACGCTCATCTCGCCGCCCTGGCGATCGAACATCAGGGCGACCTGCACTCGACCGACGGCGACTTCTCCCGCTTCACGGGTCTGCGTTGGCGCAATCCGCTGGGCGCCGCACCCTAGAAGCTCACCCGCACCCCGATCCGCGCTGACGTCGGCGGTGTTCGCAGGACCGGTTTCTTGTAGCCCGGATTGACCGGGGTGGCGTCGTCGTTGTCGGCTTCCTGGAAGCCCCATCTCTGATCGAGCAGGACCGGCCGCTGCGCGTCGAGGACGTTGAAGACGTCCAGGAGGAGGTTCACGGTCACAGGCCCCACCTCCAGCGGGTACCCCAGGTGGACGTCCGCTTCATAGGTGTCAGGGGTCCGCCCCTCGGCGCCTCGCTTCGTCAGGAAGAACTCGTACCTGCCATAGATGTCGGAGTAGCCGTAGCGGGTGACCGGGGTGCCGGTGCGGTAGTAGGCCGAGAGGCCGACCGAGAGCTTCCAGGGCGTGAAGTAGACCCCCGAGGCCTTGAACTGGTGGCGGCGGTCGTTCGACAGCGGCCCTTCGTTGGTGACGCGCGAGAGGTCGCTGCCGTTGGTGAAGAAGTCGAAGTAGTCGTAGGCGGCGGTGATGTTGGGGTCGGGGCCGACGTTGGTGAAGGGGGCGTAGAGGCCGTCGAAGTTGCCGTCGAGCTTCGAGTAGAGGTAAGAGGCGAGCCCCTGCCAGTTGTTGGAGAACCGCTTCGTGGCGTCGAGCTGCACGCCCTTGAAGGTCCGCTCCGCCTCCGGCGCCGGCAGCCGCCGCTCGTAGTCGAGGGTGAAGATCGTGCTCATGATCCCTTCGGCCGGGTTGCCGATGCAGTAGGTGCCGTCGTCGTCGCAGAGGAAGTCCTCCACCACCTGGCCGTAATCGCGGTAGATCCCCTTGATCCCGACCGCCACGTCCGGCATCACCTGCCGCTCGTAGCCGAGCAGGTACTCGTTGATGTACTGGTTCTCGAGGTCGGGCTCGACCGGCTCGGTGAAGCCGCCGAAGATCGCCGAGTCGCGCCCCAGCGCCTGCTCGGCCGCCGGGTCGGGCGCCGTCCCCACCGGGTCGAAGTTGAAGATGCGCGCCTGCCGCTCGAAGGAGAAGGAGCGGATGACCAGGTCCATGGGGAGCTGCTCGTAGTAGCGGCCGTAGGAGCCGAAAAGCTTGCTCGCGTGCTCGCCGCTCGGGTCCCAGACGAAGCCCAGGCGCGGCGCGTAGTCGTCCTTCAAGTCGATCCGCTTGATCCCCGAGGCGTCGATGATCTCCTGGCGGTCCCAGCGCACGCCCAGGTTGAAGGTCAGGTCCGGGCGCGCCGCCCAGCGGTCCTGGAGGAAGACGGTGGTGTTCTCGTGCTCGGGCGAGGCCACGAGGGCCGAGACCGGGGCGTTGGTGATGTCCGCAGTCGGCGTCGTCCAGTAGAAGTGGCTGTAGACGAGTTGGTTGGGGAGGCAGGTGGGGCAGGTGACGCCAAAGACGTCCACCTGCTGGCCGCCGGAGAAGCGCCGCACCACCTCGGCCGCCTGGTCCTCGGTCTCGAAGCCGGCCTTGAGCTCGTGCCGGCCGAGGAAGCGGGTGGCCGAGACCCCGGCGAAGTCGCGCTCGAAAGTCTTGGTCTGCACCAGACCGAAGCCGCCCCGCTGGAAGAAGTCGTCGTCGACGAAGCGGTACTGGATGGCGTCGGCGCCGGTGCCCGCGATCGAGTTCTCCTCCTCGTGCCGCGCCACCTGCGCGGCGAGCACCCAGTTGCCGCCGAGGATCCCCTCGTAGCGCAGCGCGTAGTCCTTGCCGCCGAAGCTGCGCACGCCGGTGTAGGTCGAGGGCTCGCCGTTGAGCGTGTGCTGGGCGTCGTTGATGGCGCCGGTGTCGTCGCGCGGGTCCTGGAAGAAGCTGCCGATGAAGGAGTGGTTCTCGGTGGCGCGCCAGGTGAGCTTGGCGGCGGCGAGGTCGCGCTCGCTCTCGGAGGTCACGACCTGGCCGGCGCTCGGCCCGGAGGGCAGTGAGTTGTCGAGGTCGTGGCTCACCTTGTCGTAGGCGCCGAAGAACCAGAGGCGGTCCTTGAGGAGGTACCCCCCGAGGTCGAAGCCGTAGTCCTCGCGCGTGAACCCCTCCTGGGTACCGCCGGTCGAGACCACGTCCTCGGCGGAGGTCTGCAGGCCGTCGTCGTCGTGGTAGGCGAAGACGTCGCCGTGGAACTCGTTGCCGCCGCTCTTGGTGATGACGTTGATGATGCCGCCGGTCGAGCGCCCGAACTCGGCCTCGTAGCCGCCGGTCTTGACGTCCACCGCCTGGATGAACTCGAAGTTGAGCTCCTTGCCCTGGAAGCCGTACTCGACGCCGGTGGTGTTGACGCCGTCGACGTAGAAGACGTTCTCGGCGCCGGTCGAGCCGTAGACGGTGATCGAGGACTGGCCGGTGTTCTCGGGGTGGGCGTCGGAGGAGACGCCGGGGGCGATCTGCACGACCGAGGAGTAGTTGCGGCCGGTCGGCAGGGTCTGGATGGCGCGCGCGTCGAGGTTGGCGCCGAGGCTGGTCGAGGTGGTGTCGACGACCGGCACCTCGGCGGTGACGGTGATCTCCTCGGCCGCCGCCGGCCGCAGCACCACGATGAGCGTGGTGTCCTTGGCGAGCGCGACGGCGACGCCGGAGCGGGTCTCGGTGGCGAAGCCGGAGAGCTCGAAGGTGACGGTGTAGTCGCCGGGGGGCAGCAGGGTCAGGCGGTAGAAGCCGATCTCGTCGGTGACGGCGCTGCGGCTCCCTTGAAGGGCCGGGCTGCGCGCTTCGACGGTGACGCCCGGCAGGCCGCCCTCCTGCTCGTCGGTGACGCGGCCGCCGATGCCGCCGGTGGTCTGGGCGAAGGCCGCCGCCGCGGCGCCGGCGGCGAACAGGCAGGACAGGACGAAGAAGCGGTGGAGCTGGCGCATCGCGAACCTCCCCGAGAGAAAGAGCTGCGACGACCGGTAGCGCGGACTACGATGAATCGACGAAAGCGAATGTAACACGCGAACGCCCCGCCCCTACAGGGAATCGAGGAAGCGGCGCACCTCGGGCTGGTTCGGATCGAGGGCGAGCGAGCGGCGGAGGGCGGCGCGGCCGGCGCTCGCGTCGCCGAGACAGAGGTGGGCGAGGCCGAGGGAGGCGTGGGCGAGAGGGTCTCGCGGCGACAGGGCGGCCGCGCGCGCGAAATCGTCGCGGGCGGCGGCGCAGTCGCGGCGGTCGAGCCGCTCGCGGCCGCGCAGGAGCAGGAAA
>DASWHY010000423.1:0-18795 GCA_036397955.1 Thermoanaerobaculia bacterium
CGGCGGTGACCCAGGGGACGGTGATCGTCTTGGGGCTCGCTTCGGGGGCCATCGGCTCCTCCTTCCGCTCTGGCGGACGGAAGGGCGGCGGGCGCGCGCACGCGGAGCTGCGCGCGGAGCGCCTCTGCTCGCGGCCGGCCCCGGAGTTGGGGTGCCTGTCCGTCGGGATCAGGCCCCCGGGAGGGCGGCGCCGCGCGAGCGCTCGGAGCCGATGTCTTCCGTCTCGGTCCCGCACCAGGCGGGATCCAAGCGGCGGGGGGATGATACGCCCTAACCGGCCCCCCGCGCCACGTAGTACTCGGTGCCCTTGATCGGCCGCTGGAGCTGGTGAATCAGCTCCTCGAAGTCCTCGGGGCGCTCGGGGAAGTTGAGCTGGCGGGTGTCGACGACGAGGAGCGGCGAGGCCTTGTAGTAGTGGTAGTAGTGGTTGTAGGCGTCGATCAGCTCGGCCATGTACTCGGTCGAGATGTGCTTCTCGACGGTGCGCTGGCGGCGGCGGATGCGCTCCATGCAGGTCGAGAGGTCGGCGACCAGGTAGACCACCAGGTCCGGCGGCGGCACCTGCGGCTCGAGCAGGGCGTAGAGCTTGTCGAAGAGCATCAGCTCGTCGTCGCCGAGGTTCAAGTAGGCGAAGATCCGGTTCTTCTGGAAGGTGTAGTCGGCGACCAGCAGCCGGTCGAAGAGCTCGCGCTGCGCGAGGTCGCGCTGCTGCTTGTAGCGCGAGAGGAGGAAGTAGAGCTCGGTCTGGAAGGCGGCGCCGGGGCGGTCCTCGTAGAAGTCGCCGAGGAAGGGGTTGTTGACGTCCTCGAGGACCTTCACCCCCTCGTAGCGGTGGGCCAGCATCTCGACCAGCGTGGTCTTGCCCACGCCGATGGGGCCGTCGACCGCCAGGTGGTGGTAGCCGAGGAGCTCTTGGCTCAATGGGCGGGGGCGGGGCTGGGCGTCGCGCCCGGGCTCTGATCGACCGGATTGTAGAGAGTGTCGCGCTCGATCGGCTCGAACCCGGCCAGGCGCACGATCCGCTCGAGCTCGGCGCGCGAGAGCTGCTGCTCGGTGTGCGCGCCGGCCATGTGGTAGATGTGCTCCTCGACCACCGTGCCGTCGAGGTCGTCGGCGCCGAAGCGCAGCGCCACCTGCGCCAGCTTCGGCGTGATCATCACCCAGTAGGCCTTGACGTGCGGCACGTTGTCGAGCACCAGCCGGGCGGCGGCGATCTGGCGCAGGTCCTCGAGGCCGGTGGTGTGGAAGCGCAGCCCCAGGTAGTTGTTCTCGGGGTGGTAGGCGAGCGGGATGAAGGCGTTGAAGCCGCCGGTCTCGTCCTGGAGGCCGCGCAGGCGCAGCAAGTGGTCCACCTCGTGCTCGGGGCGCTCGACGTGGCCGTAGAGCATCGTGCAGTTGCTCTTGATCCCCATGCCGTGGGCGATACGGTGGACCTCGATCCACTCGCCGGCATCGAGCTTGCCGTCGCAGATGATCTGGCGCACCTCGGGGTGGAAGATCTCGGCGCCGCCGCCGGGTAGCGACCCGAGCCCGGCGGCGCGCAGCCGCGTCAGCACCTCTTCGATCGAGATCCGCTCGTGCTTGGCGAACCAGCCGATCTCGATGGCGGTGAAGGCCTTGAGATGGGCGTTGGGGAAGCGCTCGCGCAGGCCGCGCAGCATCTCGCAGTACCACTCCAGCGAGAGGTCGGGATGGAGGCCGCCGACGATGTGGAACTCGGTGACCCGGTTGCCACCCTGCTCGGCGGCGTGGCGGTAGACGTCCTCGTGGCTCATCTCCCAGGCGTGCCCCTCGCCGGGGAGCGCCGCGAAGCTGCAGAACTTGCAGTTGTAGGTGTAGACGCAGACGTTCGTCGGGTTGATGTGCCGGTTGACGTTGAAGAAGGCGGCGTTGCCGTGGAGCTTCTTGCGCACCGCGTCGGCCAGGCGCCCCAAGGGGAGGACGGAGGTCGTCGTCAGGGCGAGGAGAGCGTCCGCCTCGTCGAACCGCACCCCGTCCCGCACCTTGGCCGCCAGCTCCCGCAGCGGGGCCGGGAAACGGGCCGGTTCGATCTCCGGACAGGGGGGCGGGAGGGCGCTCATGACCGGCCCGGCAGTATATCAACGGCGGTGGCGCGGCCGGCGGGGTTGGAAACCCGCGCCGGCCTCGGGTAAGTCTCCTACGGCCCCGCCGCGAATTTGCGGCCGAAATTCTCCACTTTTTCCGCCAGGCTCGCGCGGGTGGGAACGGTCGCCGGCTCGAAGCGCGGGCCGGGGATGGCCAGGAACACCCACGGCGCCACCTGGCGGACCTCGGCCGGGAAGGCCTCCATCAGCCCGCCGTCGAGGGCCACCTGCACGTAGCCGCGCAGGGCGGACGGGATCTCTGCGTTGTCGGTGAGCGGCTGATCGCCGGAGGTCACGGTGATTCCCGCCTTGGCCTTGGCCTCGGCATCGCGGCCGATGGCGCGCACGAAGGCCACCGCCAGGTCGAGCCGGTCGGCGCTGGCGTCGGGGTCGAACAGGGTGCCGCTGGCGATCATGAGACCGTCGGCCGAGAAGTTGAAGTCGCGCAGGCTGGCGCCCTTGGCGGTCACCGCCTCCGCGATGGCGGCCATCTCGCCGCTCACGTCCGCGAACCGCGGCACATCGGCCAGCGTCTGGCGGACGGGAGCCACCAGGATGAGGTGCCGCGCCAGGTCGGCGCGCGTGGTCGGGTCGTCGGGATGGAAGAGGCCGTCGGCCTGGATGTCCGTCTGCCGGTTGAGCAGCGCCAGGCGGATGGCCGCCTCCTGCGGGTGGCCGGCGATGTCCGGCACGTTCTGAAGGATGAAGGTGGCCCGGCCCACCGCGGCGTCGACCTCGTCGGGAAGCGAGATGCCGACCGGCGAGCCGACCTGGGGAACGGCGGCCAGCCCGCGTACCCCGCCCACCTCCGCGATCCACTCGCCCGGCATCGGGTTGCGCACCACTACCTGCCGCTTGGGGCCGTTGAGGACGGGCAGGGCCAGGCCGCTCGAGAAGACGCAGGCCGGGCGCGGGCCCGTGGGCGCCATCGGCTGCTGGCAGCCCGGCGGCCAGAGGAACAGGCCCATGGCGTTGCCGGTCTCGTCGGTAACGGGCGACCGGGCGAAGTCGATGATCACGCTCAGCAGGTTGATCCCGGCTGTCATGTCGAAGCGGAAGGTGTTCGGGCTGTCCGGCCCGGGAGACGCGGGGAGATAGTCGAGGTGGTGAGACTCCTCCGGGGCCCAGATGGTGGTGATCTCCGCGTTGAAGGCCGGCTCCACGAAACTGCCGTACGGCTTGCTGCGGTCGTAGACCTTCTCCACCGCGGCATGGGCATTCACGTAGCCCGAGCCGGTCTCGAACTCCTCCAGGCCCGGCATGCGCGAAGCCGTCTCACGCAGGATCTGCTTGACCTCCTCCACCGAGAGCGTGGGGTCGGCGTCCAGCATGAGCGCCACCACGCCGGCGACGTGCGGGCAGGACATCGAGGTGCCGCTGATCTGCGTGTAGAAGGGCAGGAAGGCGGGCGGGATCTCCGCGTCGTCCGTGGTGCCGTTGGCGACCACGTTGGAGGCGGCGCGCGTGGAGATGATGTCGGTGGTGAACTTGCCCGCGTTGGCGGCGAACTGGCGACCGGTCCCGGGGGCGGTGATGGTGGGGGCGTCGGAGTCGTCATTGGGATCGTCGTTGCCCAGCCGCTGGTCCCGGGGCGTGCCACGAGAGGAGAAGCCGATCAGGCCGCCCTCCTTGCTGCCGGCGGCCACCGAGATCACCCAGGGCGCTTTCGCGTAGGGGTTGTGCGTGTCCCAGCCGGGACCGGAGTTCCCGGCGGAGAAGACGACGTTGATGTTGCGGGCGGCGCACTCGGCGGTGGCGATGTTGATGGGGTTGTCGGGGTTGAAGTCGCCGGAGGAGCCCCAGGAGTTGCTGACGAGGCGGATGTTGTAGCGGAACTGGTTCGCCAGCGACCACTCGAAGCCGCCCAACGCGTTCAGGATGAAGAGGCCGGCTCCGGAGCCGGTGCCGATGAGCCTGACCCCCGGCGCCACCCCCTGGTAGAGCGCGCCCGAGGCCTGGCCGGTGCCGCCCACGATACCGGCGACGTGCGTGCCGTGCCCGACGTGGGTGTCGGTGTCGGGAACGTTCTCCACCGCCAGCAGGGTGGTGAAGCCGGCGGCGGTGTCGGTGTCGGTCACGATCTGCACGTTCTGGACGACGTGTTCCAGGAACTTGAGGTCGGCGTGGGTGGCGTCGATCCCGGAGTCGTTGACCACCACCGAAAAGTCGCCCTTGCCGGACACCGGCAGCCCGCCGTTGAGCTTGGTCAAGGCCGCGTCGGTCCGCAGCCTGCCCACGCCGGTGAGCAAGCGCGCCTGGTGCATGTCGTAGGCGAGCGGCTCGTTGCCCCAGATCGAGCGCACCGCGGGCTCCCCGGCCAGCGCCCGCACCTGGGCGGCGGTGGCGCTCGTGGCCACCATGCCTAGTTGGCTCAGGGTGCGGCCGGTGGTGATGCCGACGCCCTGGAGCACGGCCAGCTCGCTCGCGCCCAGGGCACCGCTCTGGAAGCTCACGATGACGGTGCCGGCGTCGGCGGAATCGTTCGCCCCGCTCAGGCGCGCTTGCAGCTCGGGCCCGATCGTAGCGGCCTCGGCGGCCGAAGCCCCGGCCAGCAGCCAGACGAAGAGGAGGGAACGGAACACGCGCATGGAAGATCTGTCCTTGCTCACGATGGTCATGGCTTTCTCCTGCCACTCGGTGGCCCGGAGGCACCGAAGGCCGAATTGACGCTGATGGTCGCCGCCTTTCGCCGCTGGTCGAGCCAGGCGGCGAGATGGGCGGCCTTCTTTCGAGCCAGCAGACGCCCGTGGATCGCCGTGCGCGTCTCCTCGAGCGTGCGCAGCCGCTCCGGCGTGTGCCGCCGGACCTGGATCACGTGGAAGCCGTACTCCGTCTGCACGACGGGGCCGATGCGGCCGGGCCGGGCGGCGAAGACGGCGGCGTCGAAGGCGGCGGTGTGCGTGTTGCGCGGGAAGCGGCCCAAGTCGCCGCCCTGGGCACGCGAGCCGGGGTCGTCGGAGTGGCGGCGGGCCAGCTCGCCGAAGTCCGCTCCGGAGAGCGCCTGGCGTCGCAGGTCCTCGGCCTTGTTGCGCGCCGCCTCCATCCCGTGCCGCACGGCGCGGGCCAGCGCCTCTCCGGAGAGGCCGTCCCGCTCGCGGAGCCGGCGCTCGAGGGTCGTCCGGCGCGCCGCGATCAGGAGGTGCGCTGCCTCCACTTGCTCGCTCTCCCGGAAGAGCGTGGCCAGGGCGGGGTTGGCCCTCTCTTGCTCGTAGAAGGCGCGCACCTCGTCGTCGCCGACCTGCAGGTCCTTGGTGAGCTCATCCTGCAGGAGCGCGCCGTAGAGCTCCTGGACGAGCGTCGCCCGCAGCTCATCCTCAATCAGGCCATGCTCGGCGAGGTAGGCGCGATAGCCGGCCTCGCCGCCCATCCCGGACTTCATCTGCGCCAGCCTCCACGCGAGAGCCTCCTCGCTCACGGAAAGCCCCCGGCGGAGGCCCTCGCCCTCGATGAGGGCGCGGTCGATGAGCTCGGAGACGATGCCCTCGCGCAGCAGGGCGATACGCCGCTGGCCCTCCGCGGTGTCGGCCTCCAGTCCCAGCCCTTCGATGCCGTTCTTCAGGTACATGCGGTAGAGGCTGGCCGGGATGGGACGGCCTTCGACGGTCGCCACCACCTCCCCGGAGGCGTCGGCCGCGATCGCCGGTGCAGCGCCAAACGCCGCACCCAGCGCGAGCGCAGCCAGCATCCGCAAAGTCCTCATTCGCCCTGCGCGCTCTTGAGCACGAATTCGACCGCCTCCGTGGCCGCGCTGGTCACCCGGTACCGGTAGCGGCCTGCGGGCAGGGCCGTCTCGGTCAAGCCGCTCTTCGCTTCAGTGCTGGCGACGACGTTTCCCTCCGGGTCCAGCAACTCGAGCGTCAGGCTCGCATTGCCCGGGTGGGCGTTGAGCTTGGCCTTGAGCGGCATGCAGCGAAGGTCGAACTCGACCTCCATGCTGTCGCCGGCGGCCAGCGTACCCGGGAAGCGCTCGTGGAATTTCGTGCAAGAGGGCGCCGGCCCCGCCACATCGTCGTCCATGTTCAGGGCCGCCGGATCGGCCGGATCCCGGCCGTCGTAGCCGGGGTCGGAGCTGGTGGCCGGCCCCAGCAGGACGGCGTAGGCCATGTCGCCGTCGTCCTCCGCGTCGTCCACGCCGCTCACCGTGACCGCCTGGGCCGCGTTCCAGTTGTCCGCCGTGAACGTCAGGCTGCCCGGAGAAACCGACCCTTCGCTGGGATCGCCGGAGGAGAGCGAGAGGACGACCTGAGCCAGGGGCTGGGAGGTGAGCGCCACCGTGAACTGAGCGCTGCCCCCGGCCTCGGTGGTGACGAGCGTCGCGTCGGCACTGACCGCGAAGCCGGCGGTGTCATCGTCGAGGTTGGTGAGGGAGACGTCCGCGGCGTCGCGCCCGGCGTAGCCCGGATCGGCGCTGCTCGCCGGCCCGGTGCTCACCGTGTACGCCACGTCGCCGTCGGCCACCGCGTCGTCCACGCCGGTCACGATGATCGTGCGGGCCACGTTCCAGTCGGCGGCGGTGAAGGTCAGGCTCCCTGGAGAAGGCTCTCCTTCGGTCTGGTCGCTGGAGGAGAAGGCGATCGACACCTCCGCCGTGGGCTCACTGTTGAGGACGACGCTGAAGGAGGCGGTGCCGCCCGCCTCGGTGGTGGCCAGGCCCGCAGTGGGGCTCACGGTGATGCCCGCCGCATCGTTGTCG
This sequence comes from Thermoanaerobaculia bacterium, assembly GCA_036397955.1. Classification (GTDB taxonomy): domain Bacteria; phylum Acidobacteriota; class Thermoanaerobaculia; order Multivoradales; family UBA5704; genus DASUNQ01. Next base: position 6,799 of record DASWHY010000423.1, read on the forward strand.
GTGTTGATCACCGAGACGTCGGGGGCGTCGAGGCCGTTGTAGGCGGGGTCGTCGCTCGAAGCCGGCGCCGTGGTGACCTGATAGGCCACCTCGCCGTCGGCCACCGCGTCGTCCACCCCGCGCACCACCACCGCCTGGGCCACGTTCCAGTCGGCGGGAGTGAAGGTGAGGCTGGCGGGGCTGACCGTACCTTCGCCGGCGTCGCTGGAGGAAAGCGCGATGGTGACGTCGGCGGCGGGGGGCGACTCCAGCACGATCGTGAATTGCGCCTCACCGCCCGCCTCGCTGGTGACCAGGCCGGCGGAGGGCTCGACCCTGGCGCCGGGCGGCGGCCTCTCGCCCACTTGGAAGTCGGACCCGTTGGCCACGTCCGAGGCCAGGAGGAGGCCGCCGCTAACCGAGGTGCCGATGAGGATCTGGGCCAGCGCCTGGGTGGACTTGGAAACGGTGAAGAGGACGTCGAAGCCGACGGCGGCGTTCACCTTGGTCAGGGAGAGTCGGACGATGATCTGGCTGCCCTGGATGGCGCCGGCGTCGGCCGGACCCAGCGTCTGCTGGTTCTGCGTGCCGCTGGGCAGGACGGTGATCCGGCCGTAGCTGAAGGTGGCGGCGCCCGTCTCGTTGATGGCGGCGGTGACGAACACGGTGACGGCGCCGAACGCCGAGCGCATCGTCCAGCGCATGTTCGGTGTGAGGCGGGAGAGGTCGGCCAGGGTGAGGGTGTAGACGATCTGGTCGGTGTCCGCGTCGTAGGCGAAGTCCCCCGTCCAGATGTCCTGCGCCCGGGTGCCGAGCTGGTCGTCCTTGGGGTCGACGATCTCGGGCTGCGGGCCCGGGAAGAGGTTGGCCGGGTGCTCGACCATGGAGAGGGCCATGGCCCGACGCACGGCGTTGCGCGCGTCGACGTAGCCGGCGCCCACCACCCGCTCCGTGTAGGGCATCGGGGTGGCCGTCTCGCGCAGGATGGTCACCACCTCGTCGGGGCTGAGGGAGGGATTGGCCTCGAGCATCAGTGCCACCACGCCCGAGACCTGCGGGGTCGAGAAGCTGGTGCCCTGGGAGGTCGTGTAGAAAGGCAGGAAGGCGGGGGCGATGGTGGTGAGGTCGTTGGCCCCCACGAAGATGGGCAGGCTGCCCGCCACGTTCGTCACGCCCGGCCCCTTGGAGCGGGCGCTCTTGATGTCGAGGCCGGAACCGATCAAATCGGGCCGCAGGTTGGGTGGCGCGTCGGGATCGGCGGGTTGGCCCGCGACGTCGCTCCCGATGCCGTCGTCCTCGCCGCGCGAGGAGAAGGTGGCCGGCGTGCCCAGGCCCTGCTTCTCCCCCGCCCCCACGGAGATGACCCAGGGGGCGACCGAGAAGGGGTTGATGGCGCCGGGGACGTCGCCCACCGAGGCGGCGCCCGGCTGTGGCTGGATGCCGTTGCCAGCCGCGAAGACGACCACGATGTTGCGGTCGTGCATCTCGCGCGTGGCGGTGTTGATGGGGTCGAAGGGGTCGTAGGGGTAGTCGGCGAGGACGGTGCCGAAGGAGTTGTTGCAGACGCGGATGTTGTAGCGGAACTGGTTGGCGAGCGCGTAGTTGTAGGCCTGGACGATGGCGAAGGTGGTGAGCCCCACGTCGTTGCCGGCAACCAGCCCGATGAGGCGCGCTCCCGGCGCAACGCCGCCGTAGAAAGCGCCGGAGTGGTCGCCGCCGCCCGCGGTGACGGCAGCGCCGAAGGTGCCGTGGCCGCCCTCCACGTCGGTCAGCGGCTGGTTCTCGACCGCCAACATGGGCGTGAAGTCGCCGGGCAACGGCCACTCGGTGACCGAGTACTCGGCCACCGGGAAGAGGACGTTCTGCACGGTCGTGCGGCCGAACAGCAGGTCGAGGTGCGTGGCGTCGATGCCCGTGTCCACGTAGGCGACGCCGACGTCTTTGCCCGAGACGGCCACCCCGCCGTTGCTCGCCGTCACCTCCGCATCGGCCCGCAGGGCAGAGAGCCCGATGAAGGGCCGGCTCTCGTTGGTCATGAGCGGGAAGCGGCGGTTCACGTAGAGCGAGCGGATTCCGCTCAGGCGGTTCAGGCCGTCGAGCTGAGGCTTGTTCACGGCGGTGAGGATCATGGGGAGCTGGTCGAGCACCATGCCCCCATTGATGCCGAGCATCCGCAGGGCGGACAGGTCCGCGGCCGTCGGCTGATGGTCGTATGTGATGACCAGGGGGGTCAGCGACAGCGGTTCGGCGTTGACGCGCTGCGCGAGCAGTGGGTCGACGCTGGTCGCCGCGGCCGCCGAGGTAACGGGCAGAAAGGCTGTGCAAAACACGACGGCCGCAAGCGTGCGCATCTCTCCTCCTAGGGAACGTCGGACCGATGCAAACATCCAGATCCAACGTAGAGACGGCAGGGCCGGCGTTCAATAGGGGACTTCCCTCAATTTGGCAGGGTATTTCCCTCAGCGGATGCGAGACCGTCCAGGCCGCTCCGGGGAGCGGTCAAGACCCTGCGCTCAGGCGCGCATCAGGACGTCCAGTGCCGTGGTGGCGAAGAGCCAGACGGCGAGGACGCCGTTGGCGGTGAAGAAGGCGGCGTCGAGGCGCGAGAGGTCGCCGGGGCGGACGATCCAGTGCTGGTAGGCGAGGAGCGCGAGGCAGCCGAGCCAGCCGAGCCAGTACCAGGCGCCGAGCCCCGGCGGGTAGACGCGCGGCAGGAGCGCGAGGAACCCGAGCATGGCGGCGTGGAAGAGGGCCGAGAGCCAGAGCGCGGGGACGGTGCCGAAGCGGGCGGGGATCGAGAAGAGGCCGGCGCGGCGGTCGAAGTCGAGGTCCTGGAGGGCGTAGAGGACGTCGAAGCCGGCGACCCAGAGGAGGACGGCGCCGGCGAGCAGGAACGGCGTCGGCGCGACGTCGCCGCGCACCGCGATCCAGGCCCCGAGCGGCCCGCCCGAGAGGGAGAGGCCGAGAATGAGGTGCGAGGCCCAGGTGAAGCGCTTGGTGTAGGAATAGCCGAAGAGGATCAAGAGCGCCAGCGGCGCGAGCGCCAGCGCCAGCGGGTTGAGCCGCCAGGCGGCGAGGACCAGCAGCGCGGCGCTCGCCAGGACGAAGAGCAGCACGAACCCCGGCGTCAGGAGGCCAGCCGGCAGGGCGCGCGACGCGGTGCGCGGGTTGGCGGCGTCGATCGTCCGGTCGGCCAGCCGGTTGAACCCCATCGCCGCGCTCCGCGCCCCGACCATCGCGACGACGATCCAGAAGACCGTCCGCCAGGACGGCCATCCTTCCGCCGCCAGCAGCATCCCGATGAAGGCGAACGGCAGCGCGAAGAGCGTGTGCTCGAACTTGATCATCTCGAGCACGGTCCCGAGCCGCCCCCTCATTCCCCCTCCGGCCGCGGCTCGGCCGGGCGCCCGGCCGCTTCCCACGCCCGCCATCCCCCGCGCAGGGCGCGCGCGTTGCGCCACCCCGCCCGCTGCAGCTCGCGCGTCACCCGGACGCTCGTGCGCTCCTCAGGTCACGTGCAGTAGGAGACGAGCCAGGCGTCCGGCGGCAGGCCCCACGCCCCGACCACCTCGACCGGGCGGTCCGGCGGCACGCGGACGGCGCCGCGCGCCCGCTCGGAGCTCTCGCGGTAGGCGCCCTCGGTCCGCACGTCGAGGAGCGCCACCTGCTCCCCGCGCCGCTCCAGCTCGTCGAGCTCCTCGAGCGTGATGCGCTCGGGGTCTCCCTTGTCCAAGGCTACCGGCCCCTCGGGGATCGTCGCAGCCGCAGGGAGCGGCGCCGGCGGCGCCTCCGCAGCGGCGGCGGCCGTTCGCGCCGGCCGCAGGAAGACCTGCGAGCCGCCGTGGATGACGACCGACAGCAACACGACGAGGGCGGTGATCTCGAAGAGCTCGCCGGCGCGCGGCAGCCCGGCGAAGACGGCGAGGAGCACGAGGAGGAGCGAGCTCAGGCCGCGCGGGCCGAACCAGGCGGCGAGCAGGCGGCTGCGGCGGTCGAGGGTGCTGCCGGCGAGGACGACGAGCAGCAGCGGGGCGCGCACGAAGAGGGCGACGGCGGCGAAGAGGAGCGCCGCCGGGCTGAGCGCCGCGAGGCCGCCCCAGATCGCCGAGCTGCCGAGGGCCACGAAAGTGAACAGCAGCCCCAGCTCCGCCGTCGCCTGCCCGTAGTCGAAGAAGCACTCGCAGAGCTCGACGTCGAGGGCGGCGATCGTCAGCCCGGCCGCGAAGGCGGCCAGGAAGCCGCTGCCCCCGACCGCCTCGGCCGCGGCGAAGGCCGTCAGCGCGACGCCGAAGCCGTAGAGCGACTCGTAGTCGCGCCGCACGCCGACGCGGCGGCGGATGACGTGGAGGGCGAGGATGGCCACGAGCCCGACGACCACCCCGCCGGCGATGCCGGGCACGAAGAGGCGGAGCGCCGCCTGCCCCATCTCGGCGCCGCCCGGCGGCGCCTCGCCGGGCATCAGGAACCGCATGGCGACCAGCACCACCGGCAGCAGCACGGCGTCGTTCATGCCGCTCTCGAGGCGGAGGGCGTAGCGGGCCTGCGCCGGCAGGCTGGGGTTGCGCAGCAGGCCGCGCAGGAGCACCGGGTCGGTCGAGGCGAGGGCCGCGCCGACGATCGCGCTCTCGGCGGCCCCCAGCCCGAGGATGCCCCAGGCGGCGAGGCCGATCGCGGCCGCGGTCAGCAGCGTCGCCGGGCCGAGGATCAGGGCGACGAGCCGCAGGTGGTGCCGGAGGTCGGCGAAGGTGATGTCCACGGCGTCGGTGAAGAGCACGAGGACTAGGCCGAGCGTCGCGACGGCGCGGATGGTGGGCGAATCGACGGCGAGCGAAACGACCCCCAGCCCGAACGGGCCGAGCGCGGTGCCGAGCGCCAGAAAGACCAGGGTCTGCGGCAGCCGCGTGCGGTCGGCCACCCCCGACAGCAGCGCCGCCGTCAGGACGACGGCGCCGACGATGCCGAAGATGCTGATCATCGGCTCGATGTGGTGGGCGTTCAAGGTCGCGCCGCGAATCTATCAGCCGCTGTTTGACCCGTAATAACCGGTCGGCAATACTTGCTTCGTGAAGACCAGCACGATGACCGTCAAGGGCCAGGTGACCGTTCCCAAGGAGCTGCGAACCGCCTTCGGCTGGAAAGCAGGGGACGAGGTCGAGTTCGTGCGCGAGGAGGACGGCGTCAAGATCGTGCGCCCGCGGCGCCGCAGCAAGGGCGAGCAGGTCGTCGCGCGGCTGCGCGGCGCGGCGTGGGACCGCGCGATCTCGACCGGCCGCCTGATGGAGATGACCCGCGGCCGCGGCAAGTGATCCTCGTCGACGATAGCGCCGGCCGGATCGTCTGGCCCGACACCACACCGTTTCTCTTCACCTTTGACTCCGACACGCTGGCGCTCGTGGACTTCGACCCGGCGCACCTCCAGCGGCACGAGCGGGTGCTCGGGGTGGCGAACGACAACCCTTCGAGGGCGAGTGCCGCGCCCAGGCGACCCCGCTCGGCGCCGCCTGGGGGCTCCCCGCCGGCTGGTGGCCCTGCGACGCGCCGGTCACGGTCCAGCCGGGCCTCGAGCCCCTGGCCCTCGACGAGCACGGCCACGCCGCGGCCTGGGTGAAGCGCTACGGATCGGGAGGCACCTTCGTGCGCTACTGGGGGCGGATGCGGCGGCTGAGCGACCCGGCGCTCGTGGTCAAACTTGCGGAGCACGAGCTGCCGTGAGCGGTGGCGGCGCTCGTCTCCGCGTCGAGGTTCAGCGCTCGCCGCGGTCCTGATCCAGCAGCTCGGCCGAGGTGATGCCTTCGAGGGCGGCCGGCATGCGTTCGTAGATCTCCGGCCGGTTCGGGCCGCCCAGCCGGATGCGCCCCCGTCGGACGAGCTCGACGAGGCCCGGATAGCGCCGCAACAGGTCGCGGTGGTACTCACTTTGCGGCTCGGGCGGCCGCAGCTCGGCCACCACCTGACCGCGATCGGTGACGAGGAGGACTTCCCCCTGCCGTACCTGCCGCACGTAGGAGCTCAACCGGTTCCTCAGCTCGCAGATGCCTACACTCTGCATGGCCCGTCTCCCGTAGCCATCTGGTCAACGGATGGTGGTCCCCCCCACGGTCAGCCGCGCCTCCACCATCGCATGGTTGGCCGTTGGGAAGGTGGTCTCAATAACAACGCTGAGCTTGCACAGGAGGCCTACGTGGAAAGTATGACGTACAGGTAGTAGCGAACGATAGGAGCTGCGATGGCGGCGATCCTCTGCGGGCCTGATCGTCTCAGTTTATCTCGTTGTAGTCGCCGCCAGCCGTGATCCAGCGCGGCTCGGCCCACTTCGCCCCAAAACCGTGCCCGAATTCCATGCCCCATCGGGTAAACCTCGACTTCCCGAAGACGTCGCGGTAATTCACGCGCCCGTAGATCAAGAACGTAAGCTGGCTCGCCAAAATCATCCCGAGCACTTCGTCGCTCGGCACGTGAACCGTAATTGGAAGTTGGAACTCGCCGCCAGGCGGGCAAATACAATCTCCGGCCTCACTTGGAATGTCCTCATGCATCTGGACAAGGTTCTCCCGCCTGCCGGGCGGAAAGACGGCCGTGGATACGACTCCACCAATTATAACGGCCGGCGTGCTGCCGGCGTTCTTGAAGGTCTGCATAATCTTGATGGTGGGGAGGTCGAGCAGACCTTTACCAGCCGGCTCAATCTCGCTAATTGTGTCAGGGATCATCCAAGGACGATGGCTCAGCTCATTGCTCTCCTGTGTTATCCGGTTGCTCTCCTGTGTAGCAAGCAGCTGGCCGTACACAAGAAGAAGTCCCAAGAAGCCAAATACCACCGCTATGGTCTCTTTCCAATTAAATCCGTCATCCTCGGGCTTTTCCTCCTGGGAGTCGTCATTTACGGTGGCCACTACTTGCTTCGGCTCCCGTCCGTCCGCGCGACGACGGGTATCGGTGTGTCGATCCTGCTTGACATCGGCGCGTCCACTTGGCTCACCGCCGACCGCCTCATCCTGGATCGCAACCGGTGGCGACGTGTCGATCTGCGCAAGGAGAACGACGAAGACTGCTACCAGAACAAGGCAAACCGCCAGTGCGCGGTCGCGGATCAATCCTCAACCCCGAGATCCGCCCAGACGGCCGCCGCCCGTGGCAGAACGTAAGGCCGCTGGCGGGCGGCCACCGGGTCGAGCAGGAGCAGGGCGTTGAGGGCCGCGAGGTGGCTCCCCGGGCGCGGCTCGCTGGCGGTGTACAGCTCGGCCACGAGGCCGCGCCAGAGCAGGAGCTCCCTGCGCAGGCCCGGGCGCTCCTGGGCCTGGATCGTGAGGTCGGCGAGCCGGAGCACCCGCTCGTAGGCGTTGCGGCGGCTGTCGCTGTCGTCCGGGCCGAGCAGCCGCGAGGCGCGGTGCATCTCGTTGGCGATCATGAGCACCTGCTCGCTGGCGCCGAACTCGCGCCAGCGCTCGAGGCTGAGCGTTGCGTGCTGGCTCACGGGAGCGCTTCCCCGCCGCCGGCCAGCGCCGCCCGCATCTCCACGGCCAGGATCTCGGGCTCGGAGGGATTCACGGAAGAGGAGCATCGCACAGCGGCTCTAGGAGACCGACTTACGGCGGCCCGCGGCGCCGCCGGGGGTGGAGATCGAGGGGGAGGAGGAGAAATGCACCCCGCGGACGCTCCGATGCACCACAGAAGGGCCGGAGACGAGGGAGCGGGCGCTCAGGAGGCCCGATCGGGGGCCGGCGGAGGCGCCGCGGGGGGAGAAATGCACCCCGCCGAGCCTGCGGGGTGCACCGCCGTGGTTTCGGAGCGCGCCGCCGCACCTTTTTTGCACCATTTTCAGAGTTCTTTGCACCATTTTTGGCCTGCGGCGTGGTCTGGAGGCGCTCCGGGAGGGTCCTGAGGCGCCGCGGCGGGCTCCGGAGGCGCTGGATGGTGCATAGCGACTGGAAAGTGGTGCACCTTTCCCGCTGAGGATCTATCCTCAGGCTCCGCGGGGTGCATTTCTGCCGCCGCGTGGTGCATTTCTCCTGCCGAGGAGGCAGGGCCCGTCAGGCCGGCGGCAGCCGGAGCCGGGCCCGCAGGGCGCCCGCTCAACAGACCTGAAGACTCATGCCCTAGAGTTGTCTTTACTGGCGGAACTCTGAGGAGTAGCCCAGCAGAGGCGTTCTAGGCCGAGGCCACACGCCGCCCTCGCCGCCTGGCCGGCGAGCAAGGCGATCGGCGACCTGCTGGTCGGGCTGATGTTCAAAAGCGGCCTCGACTTCCGCTTCGAGCTCCGCGGCCTGCTGATCTGGCTTGCCGCCTCGATCGTCCTCGGTGCCGCCGCCAGCTTCCTGCCCGCCTGGCACGCCTCGCGCGGCTCGGTGCGCGAAGCGCTCGCCTACGAGTGACGCGCTGGGGGCTGCGCTACGCTCGCCGCCGCGGCGTGCGCCGCTTCAGCGTGGGGACGCTCCGGCGCAGCCAGTCGAGGAGACCGGGGGTGGCCGCGAACACTTCGAGCATCTCCTGCCGGTAGAGCCAGGCCTGGTCCTTGCCCCCCAAGATGAAGCCGAGGGGGCTGAGCTTCGGCGGCTTGGGGTCGCGCGCCAGCAGGTACGCCGCGACCTGCGGCAGCTCGCGGACCGCGTCGGCCAGCGCCGCCAGCGCCTCCCCGTTGCGCTCCATCCGGAAGAGGGCGAGCACCTTGCCGTAGGCGAGCTGCGGCGAGAGGTCGGGCGGATAGCGGCCCGCCAGCTCGAGCAGGCGGGCGTCCGCGCCGGCGCGCAGGTAGGCGTTGGCCAGCGGCTCCCGCAGTCCGTGGTTGTCCTCCGGGTTGAGCGCGAGGAGCCACTCCAGCCGGGCCGTCGCCGCCTCCCGCTCGTCCCGGTTCTGGAGGTGGTAGAGGTTGCGCACGGCGAGCCGCAGCGCCGGGCGATTGTCGGCGCAGACCCAGGGGAGCTCGACCGGCCCGCGGTCGGCCAGGGCGCGGCGCAAGATCGCCTCGCCGCGCTCGGCGAGCGGCGCCGTGAAGGTCGCCGCCGCCCAGGTCGAACGCGCGGTCTCGAGCTGCTCGACCGCCAGGCAGAGGTCGTCGAGGATCTCCAGGCTGTCGCAGGCCCGCTCCTCATCCGCCAGGAAGCCGAGCCAGCGCCGGGCGGTTTCCGGCTCCCAGGCATCGGCGGCGACGAAGAAAGGCTCCAGCGAGATCGAGAAGGGCTTGTCGAGCGGGAAGAGGGCGCGCCATCTCCGCTCCAGGCGCCGCAGCTCGGCCGGCGCCGCCAGGCGATGAGCGGGCGCCTGGAGGGTGGTCAGGCGGTAGACCGGCACGGGGCGCTCGGCTCCCCGGAGGATGAGGTCCGCGAAGCGCTCGAGCAGGCGCGGGTCGGCGCTGCTGTCGAGGAGCGCCATCGTCCGGTTCGGTGCTGAGGCGACGTCGCGCAGAAACGGCAGCGGCGGCTCCTCCTCGTCGTATCCCTCGCGGCGCAGGCGCGCCAGCCAGAAGCGGGCGCGCTCGGTCGCGCGCTCCGGCCGGTCTTCGGCCATCAGCAGCACGACCTCGAGCTGGGAGAGGCTCACGCTGCGGGGGGCGTCGCGCTGGGCGCGTTCGAAGCATTCCCAGGCGCGCTGTCGCTCGCCGCGGTCGGAATGGATCGTGGCGAGCCGCATCCACAGGGCCGCCCGCAGCGGCGCCCCCACTTCGGCCAGCAGGCGCTCGATTGCCGCCATCTTCGCCGCTCGCCGCCCCAGGGCGTCGTAGGCGTCGAGCAGCGCGTCGAGCGCTTCTTCGTGGCGCTCGTCCAGGCCGGCGGGGCTTGCGAAGAGGGGCTCGAGCAGCCGCACGGCGCGCGCCGAGTGCCCCTCCTCGTTCCAGCGCCGCGCGAGCTGTCCGAGCAGGTGGCGGGGGACGGCGCCCGCCGCGACCATCCGCTTGCTCTCGGCGGCGGAGACCTGCTCGAGCACCAGCGACCAGATGAACCCCGGGTCGAGCGGCGGCGGCGTGGGGGTACCCGCGCAGCAGCGCTTGTGCTTCACTCCCGAGCCGCAGGGGCAGGGGTCGTTGCGCTGCGGCTTCGGCAGCGGTTCCGGCCGGTAGCCGAGGCGCGGCAGCGGTGTGGCGTTCCAGAGCGCGCGTCCGAGGGAGGTCGCCATGGCGCGCCGCGCACCAGCGTCGGCGCCCGGCGGGAACGCCTGCGGGAGCCTCTCGGAGGCCTGCCGCATCCAGCGCAGGAACGACTCGCTGTCCTGGAGGCGCAGGACCTGCCCGACGGCCGCGCTGAGAAGCTCCGCGAGCTCGTCGGGAGGCTCGGAAGTCATGCCGTGAACGTTACTACGCGCCGGCCGCGGCCAGCCGCTGCGCTACGCTCCCGGGATGGGCGCGCCCTTCCCCGACGATTTCCTCTGGGGCGCCGCCACCTCCGCCTACCAGATCGAGGGCTCGCCGCTCGCCGACGGCGCCGGCGAGAGCAATTGGCACCGCTTCACGCACACGCCGGGCTGGATCGCCGGCGGCGACACCGGCGACGTCGCCTGCGACCATTACCGCCGCTGGCGCGACGACGTCGCGCTGATGCGCGCGCTCGGGCTCACCGCCTACCGCTTCAGCATCGCCTGGAGCCGGGTGCTGCCGGAGGGCACAGGAGCGGTCAACCGGCGCGGCCTCGACTTCTACCGCCGGCTGGTCGAGACACTGCGCGAGGGCGGGATCGAGCCGATGGCGACGCTCTATCACTGGGACCACCCGGCGGCGCTCGACGAGCGCGGCGGCTGGCTCAACCCCGACAGCCCGCGCTGGTTCGCCGACTACGCCCGCGTCTGCTTCGACGCCCTCGACGGCGAGGTGCGGCTGTGGGCGACGCTCAACGAGCCCTGGGTGGTGTGCGACGGCGGGTACCTGCACGGTACGCTGGCGCCCGGCCACCGCAGCCTCTGGGAGGCGCCGCGCGTCGCCCACCACCTGCTGCTGGCGCACGCCGAGGCGGTCCTCGCCTACCGCGCCGGCGGCAAGCACCGCATCGGGCTGGTCGTCAACGTCGAGCCCAAGCACCCGGCGAGCGACCGCCCCGAGGACGTCGCCGCAGCGGCGCGCGACGACGCCTACCTGAACCGCCACTTCACCGACCCGGTCTTCCTCGGCCGCTACCCCGAGGAGCTGCCGGCGCTCTACGGCAAAGGCTGGCGCGAGCCGCCGGCGGCCGACCTCGAGCGCATCCGCCGGCCGCTCGACTTCCTCGGCCTCAACTACTACACGCGCTCGGTGGTGCGGCACGACCCGGCCTGCTGGCCGACCGGCGCGGGCAAGGTGCGGCAGCCGGGGAGCGTCTACACCGCGCTCGACTGGGAGGTCTACCCGCGAGGGCTGGAGGAGTCGCTCGCCTGGCTGCGCGCGCGCTACGGGCCGGTCCCGATCTACGTCACCGAGAACGGCGCCGCCTGCGCCGACTCGCCGTCGGCGCCCGGCGGCCGCATCGAGGACGCGCCGCGCGCCGCCTACCTGCGCGATCACCTGCTGGCGGTGCGCCGCGCCCTCGCCGCCGGCGCCGACGTGCACGGCTACTTCGCCTGGTCGCTGCTCGACAACTTCGAGTGGAGCCGCGGCTACGGGCCGCGCTTCGGGATCGTGCACGTCGATCGCGCGACGCAGCGGCGGACCCCGAAGGCGAGCGCGGAGTTCTACCGCGAGGTGATCAGGACCTGCGGAGCGGCGCTTGATGCAAGTGCCGCGTCATCCCGAGCGTAGCGAGGGATCGGGCGGGGGAGCCCGCGGCGAACCTTTCTACCCCCCGATTCCTCGGCTTCGCTCGGAATGACTAGGCTGGGGGGGTCTCGACTTCGACCCGATACGTCTTTCCCGGCTCGACTTCTCGTAGCAGTCCCCCGGCGAGCGCCTCACCGTTCACCCGCACTTCCGCCCGCGCGCCGCGGGTGATCTCGACCTCCAGCCGCGCCCCGCGCCAGGGGCGCTCCATCCGAGCGCCGGGCCAGGCGGGCGGCAGGCAGGGGTCGAAGAGGAGACCGTCCCAGGTCGGCCGCACGCCGAGCACCCATTCGCTGAGGACC
>DASWHY010000424.1:0-2689 GCA_036397955.1 Thermoanaerobaculia bacterium
CCGCGCCGAGGTGCGGCTGGACGGCGCCGCGGCGGCGCCGACCTTCGCCGCCACCGCCGGCGCGGCGCTCCAGGCGGCGGCTGCCGAGCTGGGGGAGCGGCTCGCCGCGGTGACCGCCGCCGGCGACGTCGCGGCGGCGCATGCGGCGCGGATCGCCGGCAAGCGGCTGCGCTACCTGCTGGAGCCGCTGGCCGAGGAGGTCGAGGAGGCGCGGGCGCTGGTGAAACGGCTCAAGGGGCTCCAGGAGCTGCTGGGCGAGCTCCACGACGCGCACGTCTTCGAGGACGAGCTGGCGGCGGCGCTCGGCGAAGCGGCCGCCGAGCGGGCGCGCGGGCTCCTCGAGGCGACGCTCGACGGCGACCCCGAGGCGTTGCGCAAGCGCACCCGCGGCCGCACGGCGCAGGCCGGGCTCCTGGCCCTCGCCGCGCGCAACCGGGCGCGGCGGGACGAGCTGTTCCGAGGTCTGGACGAAGGGTGGCTGGGGGCGCGGGCGGGGCGCTTCCTCGGCGACGTCGAAGCCCTCGCGCGCCGGCTGGCGAAGGCCGCCCCAGGCGAGGCCGGCGAGACCGCCCGGGCCTCTACCCGGCCCGCCCGGCCCGTTCCAGCGCCCGCTGCATGAGCAGCTCCTGGCTGTTGCGCGGCTCTTCGCCGTCGGCGGGGCGGCACCGCTCGTAGCTGCCGTCCGGCCGCAGCTCCCAGGCCTTCACGTTGTCGGCAAGCTGCAGCTCCAGCACCGTCCGCAGCTCCTCCTGCAGGCGCGGCTCCTCGACCGGCGCCACCGTCTCGACGCGGTGGTCGAGGTTGCGGGTCATCCAGTCGGCCGAGCCGACGAAGTACTCCGGCCGGCCGCCGTTGGCGAAGGCGAAGATGCGCGCGTGCTCGAGGAAGCGGCCGACGATCGAGCGCACGCGGATCGTCTCGCTCTTCTCCGGCAGCCCCGGCCGCAGCCGGCAGATGCCGCGCACCACGAGGTCGATCTCCACTCCCGCCGCCGAGGCCTCGTAGAGCGCCTCGACGAGCTGCGGGTCGTCGAGGCCGTTCATCTTGGCGGCGATCCGCGCCCGCTTCCCGCCGCGCGCGTGCTCCACCTCGCGGGCGATCAGCTCGAGGAAGCGCGCGCGCATGTTGACCGGCGCCACCAGCAGCTTCCGGAAGCGCGGCTGGTGGACGTAGCCGGTCAGCAGGTTGAAGACCTGCGCCACGTCGGCGGCGACCTCGGGGGAGGCGGTGAGGAGCCCGAAGTCGGTGTAGACCTTGGCGGTCTCGGAGTTGTAGTTGCCGGTCCCGACGTGGCTGTAGCAGCGCAGGCCGTCCCCTTCCTGCCGCACGACGAGACAGAGCTTGGCGTGGGTCTTCAGGCCGACGACGCCGTAGGCCACGTGCGCCCCGACCTTCTCCAGCGCCTCGGCCCACTCGATGTTGGCCGCCTCGTCGAAGCGCGCCTTGATCTCGACCGTCACCGCCACCTGCGTGCGGTTCTCGGCGGCGCGGATCAGCGACTGCATGATCGGCGAGTTGGCGGAGGTGCGGTAGAGGGTCTGCTTGATCGCCACCACCGCCGGGTCGTCGGCGGCGCAGTCGACGAACTCCTTGACGCTGGTGGCGAAGGAGTCGTAGGGGTGGTGGAGGAGGAGGTCGCCGGCGGCGATCGCCTGGAAGATGTCGATGTCCTCGGCGGCGGCGGCGTGGAGGCGCGGGTGGGTGACCGGGGTCCAGGCGCGCGCCCGGTGCGAGGGCAGCGGCACCGTCGTGAGCTGCATCAGGTCGCGCAGCGCCAGCGGCGCCACCGCCTCGAAGACGTCCTGCTCGCGCACCTCCAGCTCCTGGCAGAGGAGCTCGCGCATCCAGTCGGGGCAGCCGGGGACGACCTCCAAGCGGACGACCGAGGAGAAGCGCCGCACCCGCAGCTCCTCCTGGATCGCCTCCAGCAGGTCGTCGGCGGTCTCCTCGTTGCGCCGCACGTCGGCGTTGCGGGTGACGCGGAAGGGGCGGGCGTCGAGCACCTCCATGCCGGGAAAGAGGCGCTCCAGGTTGTGGGCGATGACCTCTTCGAGCGGCACGAAGCGGAGGGTGTGCGGGACCTGCATCCAGCGCGGCAGGGTCTGCGGCACCTTGACCCGCGCGAAGCGGAGCTGCTCCTCGCCCGGCTGCCGCACCGAGACGGCGAGGGAGAGCGAGAGGTTCGAGATGAAGGGGAAGGGGTGGGCGGGATCGACGGCGAGCGGCGTCAGGATCGGGAACAGCTTGCGCTCGAACTCCTCCGACAGGTGCCGCCGCTCCCCCGGCCGCAGATCCTCCCAGCTCGCGATCTCCAGCCCATGCTGCGCCAGCGCCGGCAACAGCTCGCCGTGGAGGAGCTGGCGCTGGCGCGCCATCAGCGGCCGCACCACCCGGCTGATCGCGCCGAGCTGCTCGCGCGGGCTGTGGCCGTCGGGGGGCAGCTCGCGGACGTTGCTGGCGAGCTGCTGGCGCAGGCCGCCGACCCGCTTCATGAAGAACTCGTCGAGGTTGCCGTCGAAGATGGCGACGAACTTGAGCCGCTCGAGGAGCGGGTTGTCCGCGCTCTCGGCCTCGGCCAGGACGCGCCGGTTGAACTCCAGCCAGGAGAGCTCGCGGTTGAGGTACGGGGTGGTCTCCTCCGCCGGTTCCGGGAACGGGTGGACCGCGGAGGTGCGCTCGGGCTCGGACA
>DASWHY010000425.1:0-1888 GCA_036397955.1 Thermoanaerobaculia bacterium
CTACGCCGAGTACTCGCGCCTCTGGCGGCACGCCCTCGAGGTGCGCTACCGCCACCGCGGCAAGGCGCGCACCTACTTCCAGCTCGGCGCCGCGCTGGCGACCGGCAAGGTCTCGCTCGGCGCGGTGCGCAAGGGGATGAATCTGGCCAAGGTGTTCAGCCGCCCCGAGACCTTCCTCCGCGCCCACCGCGGAGCCGGCGAGGCGGCCGCCTAGCTCTCCGCGCGCCCGCGGCCTCGCCGGCGCCGCGCTTCCGCCATGTCCGGCGGCCTCCTCATCGTCCTCGTCCTCGCCGCACTCGCCGCGGCCTACTCGGCGTACCTCGCCTGGCTGGCGGCGCAGTCGCGGCGCCCGCGCACGCGCGGCTTGAAGGACGGGCGCCTCCGCCCCTGCCGCCTCGCCACCAACTGCGTCTGCTCGCAGCCGGGCTGCGGCGGGCGGGCGGTCGAGCCGCTGCCCTTCGCGGGGGCGCCGGAGGCGGCGCTCGAGCGCCTCGCCGCGGTCGTCGCCGCCGTGCCGGGCAGCCGCGTCGTCCGGCGCGAAGGCGGCTACCTCCATGCCGAGGTCCGCTCCCGCTTCTTCGGCTTCGTCGACGACCTCGAGGCCCAGGTCGATCCGGAAGCGAAGGTCATCCACCTGCGCTCCGGCTCCCGCATCGGCATCTCCGACCGCGGCGTCAACCGGCGGCGGGTGGCGGCGCTGCACGCCCGCTGGGCGGCCCCAGGCGCCGGGGACTCAGCCGTCCTGCCGCAGCCGCCGCAGTAGCCCGACGACCGCCTCGCCTTCGATCACCGGCTCGCCGCGCTGGTTGGCGACCCGGGTGGCGAGGTGGAGATCGCCCTGGGCGCGGTCGAGGTCGCGCACCTCGACGGTCGCGGTCAGGGTGTCGCCCGGGTGGACGGGCCGAAGGAAGCGCAGGCTCTGACTCTTGTAGATCGCGCCGGTGCCGGGGAGGAGCGTGCCGATCACCGTCGAGAGGAGGGACGCCGACAGCAGGCCGTGGGCGATGCGGCCGCCGAAGAACGTCCAGCGCGCGAACTCCTCGTCGACGTGCAACGGGTTGACGTCGCCGCTCAACGCCACGAAGAGCGCCAGCTCCACCTCGCCGATCGTCTTCGAGAACGAGGCGCTCTGGCCGGGGACGAAGTCGTCGAGCGTGGCAAGGTCCCGGGACGTGGCGTGCGGTCGGCTCATGCGGTGATGCTACCGCCCCCTGAGGCCAACTCCCCGCCCGCGCTGGGGGTTTTCCCCGATGGACGCCGCCCGCTCGATTTGAGATGACCGCCCTCAAAGGGCCGGCCCTTGACGCCGGCCGGGGAGGGACGGTCATGAGCCAGCGCGCGCAGCAACCGATCCAGCTTCTTTCCTGCCTCGCTCTGCTGCTCGGCGCCGCGGTCGCGGCGCCGGCGTCCGGGCAGGGGTGGTCGGTGGACGTGCTCCAGGCGTCCGCGGTGGATGCGAACACGACGGGCGCTGTGGTCCCCGCCGAGGACCTGCCGGCGGCCGACGGGCAGCCGCAGAACCTCGGCCTCTATCCGATGGCCGGTACGCCGGCGCCGCCTGTGGGGTCGATGGCCCAACGCTACGTCTTCGTGCGCAACGGCCAGACCCTGGCCGACTGGCCGCCGGAGGCGCGCGGGCGCATCGCGCTGGTCAAGCTCGCCAACCCGACGCTGCCGGCGACGCCGTTCGCGCTGATCGCCAACAACGCGGCGGCGGCCGGCGCGGTGGCGGTCGTCTTCATCTCGGCCACCACCAATCCGACGGCCGTCGCCGGGACGATCCCCTCGGCCAACATCCAGCCGGCCGACGGCGAGCTGCTCGTCGACCTCATCGACCCGACGACCGACGCCGAGGACCCGCCGAACGGTGCGGTCTCCTCCTTCCCGG
>DASWHY010000426.1:0-2662 GCA_036397955.1 Thermoanaerobaculia bacterium
CGCTCCAGGCCCTGCGGGTCCTCGTCGGTGCCGACCAGGAGGACGATGACCTCCAGCTCCCGGCCGTCCCGCGCCGCGGCGGCGCGCGCCTCGGCGACGGCCGGCGCCAGCTCGGCCGCCGGATCGGGGTGCGCGCCCTCGCCGAGCACGACGTCGAGGAGGATCGCCGCGACCTCGGGGTCCGCCGCCTCCTGCCGCAGGCGGCGGAGGCGCAGCGTGTGGTCGAGCATCGGGTGCGGGCGGCCGACGGTCAGCTCGTCGTCGCCGAGGTCGAGGATCGTGTGGGCGAGGCTGCGGCCGAGGTCGGTGAGGGGCTGGACGCCGGGGGCGGAGAGGTTCGAGTAGATGGGTGTCGCGAGCGGCCGGAGGGCGAGAAGGGTCTCCAGGGCCAGCGTGCCGCCGGCGAAGAGGCCGCGGAGATAGCCTGCCCGCCCACCCGATCCCTCGCTTCGCTCGGGATGACTATGTGGGTTGTCCACTGCGGCGAGCTGCACCGCCTTCTCGGCCGTCTCATCCAGTCCGCCGGAGAAGTGGAGGTTACCGAGCTGACGAACCGGCAGCGGCATGCCGAGGAAGCAGCAGACGACCGGCTTCCCTACCGCGCCCGCCTCCCGCAGCAGCTTCGCCACGACACCGGGGTCCGGGGGCTTGGAGATCAGGACGATCGCGCGTGTCGCCTCGTCGCGCGCCAGCAGCTCCAGCGCCTGCAGTGCCGTCGCGCCGCCGACCTCGGCCGCGAGGTCCCGCCCGCCGGTGCCGAGCGCCTGCGAAACCCCGGCGCCCAGCGCGTGGATGCGGCTCGCCACCGCCTGGAGGCCGGTGCCCGAGGCGCCGATCAGCCCGATCGCGCCGCGGCGCACGCGGTTGGCGAAGCCGAAGCCGACGCCGCCGATGATCGCGGTGCCGCAGTCCGGACCCATGACCAGGAGCCCGCGCTCGCGGGCCGTCCGCTTGAGCTCGATCTCGTCGGCCAGCGCCACGTTGTCGCTGTAGAGGAAGACGTGGCGGCCGAGCGCGAGCGCCTCGCGCGCCACCGCCGCCGCGTAGCGCCCCGGCACCGAGACCAGCACCCACCGCGCCTCCGGCAGGAGCTTGACCGCCGAGGCCAGCGTCCGCGGCCGGAAGGCGCCGTCCGCCGCCGTCGCGGCGCGCGTCGTGAGCAGCGCGTCCACCCGCCCCAGCGCCGCCTCCGCCGCCGCCGCGTCCGCCGCCTTGACCACGACCAGCAAGTCGTCCGCCCGCGCCCGCGCCGCCTCCTCCACCAGCAGCCCCGACGCCGCCAGCAGCTCGCGATTCGCCTCGGTTCCCATCACCACCGCCGCGTCCGCCACCCCGGGCAGCTCGGCCAGCCCCGCCTGCAAGCGCATCAGCACCACCGAGTCGTGGTAGGCGCCCGAGCGCACCAGACAGCGGGTGACCGTCACGCCGCCTCCGCGCCGGACGCCAGCAGCGGCCCTTCGAGCTCCCCCGCCCAGGCCAGCAGTGCCTCGTCCGCCCACCAGCGGCCGATGAGTTGCACGCCGAGCGGCAGCCTGTCGATCTCTCCGGCCGGGAGCGCGATCGCCGGCAGGCCGGCGTGGGTCCAGGGGAGGCTCATCGCCGGGTCGCCGGTGCGCTCGAGGCCGCGCGGCGCCGGGCCGGTGGCCGCCGGGGCGATCCAGAGGTCGAGCCCGTGCCGCTCCATGAGCTTGGCGAGCTCGCGGCGGAGCTGCCCGCGGCCGGCGAGGGCCCGCGCCAGCTCCTCCTCCGAGACCCGCTGCCCGCGCTCGATCAGCTCCGCGGTCTCCGGCCGGTAGAGGGCGCGGTACTCGGCGTACCAGCGCTCGTGCACGCGCGCCGTCTCGGCGGCCATCGCCAGCCGGTGCCGCGCCTCGATCTCGTCGAGGTCGGCCATCGCCGCCACCCGCCGCACCTCCCACTCCCCCGCCGTTAGGCGGTCGCAGGTCACGCGGAAGCGCGCCAGCGCCGCCGGCTCGACGCGCTCCAGGTGCGGCCCCTCCGGCACCCCCAGCACCGGCCGCACCGGCCGCCGCGGGTTGCGGGCGTGGAGGCCGGTCCCCGGCGCCTGCCAGTGGCGGCAGAGGACCCGCGCCGCGGCCTCCACCCCCGCGGCGTCGGCGGCGAAGATCCCGACGTGATCGAACGACGGCGCCAGCGGCACGATGCCGTCGCGCGGCACGCGGTCGTAGCTCGGCTTGTAGCCGGCGATGCCGCAGTAGGCCGCCGGGCGCAGCGTCGAGCCGATGGTCTGGCTGCCGAGCGCCAGCGGCGCCAGCCCCGCCGCCACCGCCGCCGCCGAGCCGCTGCTCGAGCCCCCCGGGGTGTGCTCAAGGTGGCGCGGGTTGCGGGTCGGGCCGGGCGCGAAGTAGGCGAACTCGGTGGAGACGGTCTTGCCGAGGACGAGCGCCCCGGCCCGCTTGAGCGCCGCGACCGCCGGCCCCTCCTCCCCCGCCAGCACCTCGGGGGGCAGGCGGCTGCCGGCGCGGGTCGGGAAGCCCTCGACGTGGAAGATGTCCTTGATCCCGACCGGCACGCCGAAGAGGGGCGGCCGCGCCGCCGGCTCGGGGTGGCGCTCGAGGAGGGCCGCGGCCTCCCGCCGCAGGCGCGCGAAGCGCCCCTCCTCGGGGAGGAAGGCCTGGACCGCTGGCTCGACCTCCGCGAA
>DASWHY010000427.1:0-6662 GCA_036397955.1 Thermoanaerobaculia bacterium
ACTACCGCGAACGGTGGGCAGGCGGCATGGCGTGAGCGGCGCGGCTTGGGCGTGGGGCCTGCCCGCGGCGCTCGCCTTCTTCTCCGCGCTGGCCGGGACGCTCCTCGTCGAGCGCTGGGCGCGGCCGCTCGGTCTCCTCGACCTCCCCAACCCGCGCAGCTCGCACCGCGAGCCTCGCCCGCGCGGCGGCGGACTGGGGATCGTCTGCGGCGTGGCGGCGGGTGTGGCCGCCGCGAGCTGGACCGCGGGCGGGTTCGGCGCGAGCATCCGGGTAGTGCTCTGGGCGGCCCTGCTGGTCGCCGCGGCGGGCCTCTGGGACGACTTGCGTCCCCTCCCCGCCTGGCCGCGCCTGCTGGTGCAGACCGCGGCGGCGGTCCTCGTCGTAGCCGCCTGCGGAGGTCTGGAGCGGCTACCGCTGCCGCCGCCCGCGGACGTGGCGCTCGGCGCGGCGGGTGCCCCGCTGGCGGTCCTCTGGCTGGTCGCCGTCACCAACTTCTTCAACTTCATGGACGGCCTCGATGCTTTGGCGCCCGGCCAAGCGGTCCTCTCCCTCGCCCTGCTGGCCTGGGCGCTGTGGCCGGGGGGCGCGGCGGGGCTGTCGCTGGTGGCCGCCGCCGCCACGGCGGCGCTCCTGCTGCGCAACTGGACCCCCGCCCGGCTGTTCCTGGGCGACGTGGGGAGCTCGTTTCTCGGCTTGCTGCTCGCCGGTCTCCCCTTCGCCGGCCCGCCTGCGGAACGCCCGCGCCTGGTCCTGCTGGTCGCGGTGAGCCTCGCGCTCTTCCTCCTCGATCCCGTCGCGACCCTCTGGAGGCGGTGGCGGCGCGGTGCGCCGCTCACGGTCGCGCACCGCGAGCACGCCTACCAGCGGCTCGTCGCGCCCGAGCGCTCGCACGCGCCGGTGGTGAGCGGTCTGCTGGCGACGGGTCTGCTCCTCTCGCTGCTCGCCGCGGCGGGTTACGCGCTGCCTTCGCTCGCCTGGCCCGTGGTCGCCGCGGCGCTGCTGCTTTTCGCCGCCGAATGGTGCCTGGCGGCGCGGTGGAGCAGCAGGTAGAAGAGCCAGAACGGAGCGCCGAGGATCGTGCTGTCGGCACAGACGGCGGCCAACAACATCGCGCCGGCGGGGCGGCTCCGCCGCCAGACCTCCCACAGCAGCAGCAGGCCGCATCCCAAACCCACCGGGCCGAGGGCGCCCAGCAGGTAGGCCAGCGCGTTCCAGCCCTGCGTGCCGGGCTTGAGGTGCTCGGGCATGGCGAGCGCCGCGCGCAGCGTTTCCAGCGCCACGTCGTAATGCCCCAGACCGGCCCCGAAGAGGGGTGACCCGCGCACCATCGCCGCGGCCATCTCCCAACTGCTGCGCAGCCGCAGGGTGGCCGACACGTCACGCACGCCGGTGGCGAGCTCCACCAGCCGCTCCGTGACCGTGGCGTCGAAGCCCTGGCGGACGGCGGGGATCGAGAGCAGGCCCACGATCACCAGCCCCACGGGGATCACTGCCCGGCGCAGGAGCCTGGCCGTCCGGACCCCGCCTCGCGCCAGCAGAGCGAGGCCGAGAACGCATAGCAGCCCGTAGCCGGTCAGCGAGAAGGTCAGCACGACAGACGCCACGACGACGAACACCCGCCAGCGCGGTGGGCGCCAGCCGCGGGGGGCCGGAAGGAGCGCAGCCGCGAGGCCAACCACCTGGAACCAGGCCAGCGCCGAAGGCTCGGAGGCGAGACCGCGCGCGCGCGCCGGCGGCATCAGAGAAGCGCCGAAGCCGAAGCGCGCGGTCTCCTCGCCGTGCTCGGACAGCGCCCAGAGGAAGCGATAGGGCAGGTCGAGCCCGGCGGCCATCACGACGTAGATGTAGAGAGCGATGGCGGCGTTGAGGGTCAGGGCCCAGAGCAGCACGTCGGCGGCACGTTCCGGCGCCAGGCGCTCCAGGCTGGTACCGACGAAGAACACCGCCGTCGGATAGAAGAGGAGCTTGGCGAAGGACTTCCCGAACTCGACCCAGGAGAACTCGAACGGCGATCCCCCGGCCAGCACGACGGCGCCGAGGAGGGCCCAGAGCGCCGCGAGGGCGGCCCAGAGCAGCCAGCGGGGGAGCGCCGGCACGCGGCGGGCGCGCCACAGCTCGCCGGCCGCCCAAGCGGCAGCCGCGGCGAGCGCGAGGTCCGCGATCGAGACGCCGGGGACGACGAAGCTGTGCGCCCCCAGCGCCCCGGTCGCAGCCAGCCAGAGCGGCAGCTCGTCGCGCCACCGCCGGTGCGCGCCCACCGGTCCCGCGCTGTCGGCCGCCCGGCTCCTCATCGCGGCAGCGTAACAAACGAAAAAGGGCCCGGTCGGTCCTGGACCGGGCCCCGTCGCGATTGCGTGTGCGCGAGGTGAGGCGTTACTGCATTACGGCTTGGCGGTCAGGAGCGCCCGCAGCTCCTGGATCTGGCGCTCCAGCTCTTCGATCCTGGCGTCGCGCGCCAACAGCTCCTGATGGAGCCCCTGCACGGCCGCCAGGGCGACGCCCGAGGTGTCGCCGTGGGAGACGTGCTTGTCGTCCGACCCCAAGCGGAAGGCGGCGTAGAATTCCTCGGCCATCGGGCCGATGTGCCGCACGGCGCCATCGTCCTTCTTGTATGTCCAGGCGGTGATCGGCAGCTTGCTGACACTGGCCAGCACGGCCTTCGGATCCAGCGTCTCGAAGTTCTCCTTCACGTCGCGGCTGGAGGTCACCTGCACCGTGCCGTTCTCGATGAAGACGTCGCCGTTGTCCTTGATGATGAACTCGTTCTCGCCGTCGCCCTGGCGCGAGATGACGAAGCCGTCGACGCCCGAGTCGGACAGGTTGCCGAGCTGCCAGATCGAGCCAGCGGGGTTGGTGTCGGTGAGGGTGAACGAGGTGTTGCCCTGGTTCTCGAGCGTCAAGAGAGTGCGCGCGGCAGTGGTGAGGCTCTCCTCTTCGACATGGAGCAGCGTCGAGCCGTTGGAACGAAGCACGTGAAGCGAGGCATCGGGGCTCGCCGTGCCGATGCCGACGTCGCCGTCCGCGGAGATGTCGACCGAGCTGGTCGGCGCGTTGGGACGGATGCGGAACGGCAGGCGCGAGCCGCCGGTCACGTCGCGGACGAAGAAGTTGGCCTCGTTGCCGGCGATGTCCCAGGTCTGCGCGGTGAAGCCGCCGGAGCTGTTCTGCTCGAGGCGGATCGCCGGGGTGTTGCTGGTGTTGATGTGGATGTCGAGGACCGGGGTCGAGGTGCGGAAGCCCACGCGGCCGATGCTGTCGACGAAGATCGAGTTGGTCGCCGCGCCCGCCCTGATCGTGAATGGCACCTTGGCGCCGGTGATGTCTTCGATGGAGAACTTGCTCGCGCCACCGGAGGCGCTGTCGTTGGCGGTGAGCTGCCAGTCGTTGGTCGGGAAGGAGCCGACCGACGTGTCTTCGAACTTGATCCGGAGGTTGTTCTCCTTCAGCCGGATGGTGTCGAAGCCGAAGTTCTCGTTGTTGACGCAGTCGAAGCCGACGCAGAGGCTCCCCTGGACGATCAGGTCGTCGGGGATCACCTGGTCGGCGGCGGTGACCGCGCGCAGGGCCTCCTTGGCGGCCTTCGGGCCGGTCTCTTCGGCGAGCCCGGCGACGATGAACGTGCCGCTCTCCATCAGGAAGCCGCCGCTCTGCACCGTGCCATTGGGCAGCTTGCCGGCCTGCCGCAGCTCGCCGAGGACAGCGCGCTCGTTGCCCTGGGCGCGCGCGGCGGCCAGGCGCTGCCGGACCTCCGGCGAGAAGCGCGGCACCGCCAGGAGCTCGTAGGTGTAGTTGCCGTCCGGCAGGGCTTGGCCGCCCTTGCCGAAGGCGCTGAAGGTGACGGCCTGCCCCTGGGCGAACTCGTGCCGGAAGCTCATCCCGCCCGGTCCGGAGACGGTGAGCACGAGCTTTTCGTACTCGACTACCGGCCGGAAATCCACCCCGGCGGCGCCGCCGCTGAGCGTCGCCACCTGTCTCGGTGCAGCGGTGGCTGCGCCGGCGGCCAAGCCGAGGCAAGCGAACGCCATGGCCAGGGTCCACAGACTGTGCTGGGCTCTTCTCATCGTTACGCTCCTCCAAAAAAGGCTCTTACCGTTCGCGAGGGGTTGCCGCCGCACGCCGGCGGGGCCCCTGAATCGGAGCTGCGAATGCACGTATTCGTGCGTCAATGAGCTCGCTGCGCGACTTTTCGGAACTGTTGGAGCCGGGGATCGTAGCACCTCGCCCGCGGCGCGTGAAGGCGAGAGTCCATCGATTACTGAAACGTGCCCTTCGTTGCGACCATGGATACCCTGGCGCGCCGGCGCGCGGGTTCGTTACCGCCGGCCGTCACCGCCACGCCGGCGGTCCGAGACCATAGACTCGCCTCGCCGGCCGCAGACCGGCTCCGTCCCATGCCTTCCAGCCCTCCCACGCTGTCGGTGGTCGTCCCCACGCGCGACACCCGCGCGCTCACCCTCCGCTGCCTGGCCTCGCTCGGCCGGGCGGCACCGGAAGCGGAGGTCGTGCTGGTGGACGACGCCGGCTCGGACGGCACCGCCGAGGCCGCCGCCGCCGCCCACCCGCGCCTGCGGCTCGTCCGCCTCCCCGAGCCCGCCGGCTTTACCCACGCCGCCAACCGCGGCCTCGCGGCCGCCGGCGGCGAGCTGCTCCTCCTCCTCAACAGCGACACCGAGGTCGACGCCGCCGGCCTCACCGCCCTGCGCGCCCGCTTCGCCGCCGCGCCGCGGCTGGGGGCCGCCGGGGCGGCGCTCCATTACCCCGGCGGAGCGCCGCAGTGGAGCGGCGGCGCGGAGCCCACACTCCTGTGGCTCTTTGCCCTGGCGAGCGGCGCGCCGCACCTCCTCGAAAGCCTGCCGCTCTACCGGCGGCTCAAGCCTCCGGGGGCCCCCGCCGGCGGCGCCGTCGACTGGGTGACCGGAGCGGCGCTGGCACTGCGTCGTGCCGCCTGGCAGGAAGTTGGGCCGTTCGATGAGCGGTTCCGCTTCTACGCCCAGGACCTCGACCTCTGCGGCCGGCTGCGCGCCGCCGGCTGGGAAGTGGCGCTCCTCCCCGACTTCCGCGTCCTCCACCACCACGGGGCGACGATCGGCGCCGCCGCGGGTGCGGCCGCGGCCGGCGGCCGGCAGGACGCGGAGCTGCTCTGGACCGACCTGCTGCGCTGGGCCGAGAAGCGGCACGGCGCGCGCTGGGCGCGGCGCGCCGCTAGGGTGCTGGCGGCGGGAGGGCGGGCGCGCCTCCTCGCCCGCGCCGCCGCCGTGCCGTTCGTCGCCGCGCCTCACCGCCCCGCTCGGCGCGCGGAGGACGACGCCCTACGGAAAGCCCTGGCCGGACTGAAGAGCTGGGCAGGCAAGGGGGCCTCGCAGGCGATGCGGTAAGCTCGCCGCGTCATCGACTTGGCGCTCGTCTACGGCCGTACCATCACCACCATCTGCCCGTCTGACCGTTCGTGATCCACGATCTCTATCGCTACCGCGACCTGGTGGGCGCCCTGGTGGCCCGCGAGCTCAAGGTGCGCTACCGCCGCTCGGCCATCGGCTTCGTCTGGACGATGCTCCAGCCGCTGCTGATGATGCTGGTCCTGCAGCTCGTCTTCAGCGCCCTCTTTCGCTTCAACCTCCCGAACTACCCCGTCTACGCGCTGGCGGGCATCCTCTTCTGGAACTTCTTCAGCCAGAGCATCGTCAGCTCGATGAACAGCCTCAAGGGGAACGCGCAGCTCCTGCAGAAGCTCCCCGTGCCTAAGGCGGTCTTCCCCGTCGCGACGGTGATCTCGGGGGTCATCAACCTCGGCTTCGCGCTGGTGCCGCTCTTCCTGCTCTTGATCGTCACCGGCCACCCGCTGCGGCCGGCCCTCGCCTTCTTGCCGCTGGCGGTGCTGCTGGCGGCGCTCTTCACGCTCGGGGCGGGCCTGCTGCTCTCGCCGCTCGCCGTCTTCTTCCACGACGTGGTGGAGCTGGTGGGAGTGCTCTTGACGCTCCTGATGTACTTGACGCCGGTCTTCTATCCCAAGGAGATCGTGCCGCCGCACCTACTCTGGCTGGTCCGCTTCAACCCGGTGCGGTCGATCCTGGAGGTCTTCCGTGACCCGATCTACCAGGGGGAGGTGCCACCGGTGAGCCACTTCACGGTGGCACTGGTGATCGCCGTCCTGGCCCTGGCCCTCGGCGCCTGGACCTTCCGCCGCAGCAGCGACCGCATCCCGTTCTACGTCTGATGGCCGAGCCGCGCATCCGGCTCGAGGGGGTCTCCCTCGTCTATCGCCTGGCCAAGCAGCGCATCCCCTCGCTCAAGGAGTACGCCATCCACTGGATGAAGGGGGCGCTCTCCTACGAGCAGCTCTGGGCGTTGCGCGACGTCGATCTGACCGTGCCGGCCGGACAGACGCTGGGGATCGTCGGCCGGAACGGCGCCGGCAAGAGCACGTTGCTGAAGGTCGTCTCGCGGGTGCTCAAGCCGACCCGGGGACGCGCCGTCGTGCGCGGCACTCTCGCCCCGATTCTCGAGCTGGGGACCGGCTTCGACCACGAGCTGACCGGCCTCGAAAACATCTACCTCAACGCCCTTCTCCTCGGCCGCTCGCGGCGCGACATCGACCAGGCGGTCGCGGAGATCGTGGAGTTCAGCGGCCTGGGCGACTTCGTCCGCTCTCCCATCCGCAACT
>DASWHY010000428.1:0-4361 GCA_036397955.1 Thermoanaerobaculia bacterium
CTACGCCCACCACGAGAGCTTCGTGCTGCCGCTGTCGCACGACGAGGTGGTGCACGGCAAGGGGTCGCTGCTGGCCAAGATGCCGGGCGACCTGCCGGCGAAGTTCGCCAACCTGCGCCTGCTCTACGCCTACCAGTACGCCCTGCCGGGCAAGAAGCTCCTCTTCATGGGTGCCGAGATCGGCCAGTGGCGGGAGTGGAGCCACGAGGGCAGCCTCGACTGGCACCTGCTCGACTACGCGCCGCACGCCGGGCTCTCGCTGGTGCTCGGCGAGCTCAACCGCCTCCACCGCGAGGAGCCGGCGCTGCACGAGCTGGACTGCGCGCCCGGCGGCTTCGAGTGGATCGACGGCAGCGACGCCCTGCAGAGCGTCATCTCGTTCATCCGCCGCGGCAAGGAGCCCGGCGAAGAGGTCGTGGCGGTCTTCAACTTCACGCCGGTGGTGCGGCAGAACTACCGGCTGGGGGTGCCGGGCGCCGGCTTCTGGCGCGAGCTCTTCAACAGCGACGCCCGCGACTTCGGCGGCACCGGCCACGGCAACTTCGGCGGCGTCGAAGCCGCGCCCTTCCCCGCCCACGGCCGATCGCACTCCTTGACCCTCACCCTGCCGCCGCTCGCGGCGCTCTTCTTCAAGCGGGCGTCTTAGGAGCCTCCGCCAGGTAGCCGATGCACTTGTAGACCAGCTTGGAGGCGAGGAAGTCGCTCGCCGGGTGGCCGCCGATCGGCGCCAGCTCGACGAGGTCCATCGCGATCACCCGCTTGGCGCGGAAGAGGGTGCGGAGGAGGGCGAGCGTCGGGTACCAGAGCCCGCCGCCGGGCTCCGGCGTGCCGGTCGCCGGTACCAGCGAGGGATCGAAGTAGTCGACGTCGAAGGTGAGGTAGACCTTCTCCGGCAGCGCGGCGAGGAGGGGAGCGAACAGCTCCTCGGCGCGCGCCAGCTGGTGTCCCCAGAGGACGGCGAGAGAGCGCTCGCGGATGAGCTCGGCTTCGGGAGTCGAGAGCGAGCGGATGCCCACGGCGAGCGTCGGGAAGCCGTCCTCGACCAGCCGGTGCATGACGCTGGCGTGCGAGTAGGGAGTGCCTTCGAACTCTTCGCGCAGGTCGGCGTGGGCGTCGAACTGGACGACGCCGACCTCGCCGTGCACGGCGCGCGCGGCCCGCACCGGCGCCTGGGTCAGGCTGTGCTCGCCGCCAAGGGTGACGAGGAACTTCCCGGCCGCCAGGTGGGGGCGCGCCGCCTCCTCGAGCTCGGCCAGCGCCTCGCCGAGGTCGAACGCCTCGGGGAGGAACGGCGGCAGCGTGGCGATGCCGAGGCGGAACGGCTCGGCGCCTAGCTCCTCGTCGTAGAGCTCCATCGCCTGCGAGGCGCGCAGGATGGCCGCCGGCCCGGCCGCCGTCCCCTTGCCGTAGGAGGTGGTGCGCTCGAACGGCACCGGCAGGACGGCCACGACGCTGGTCGCGTAACGCGAGAACTCGTCCTCGAGGAGGCCGAAGTTGTTGGGGAGATAGGGCATAGCGCCGGAGTTGTAGCAACGCCTCTCGGGGCTGTCAAACTCGGCGCGTGGATCTCCCTCCCGAGCTTCTCCGCCGCGCGGCCGCGGCGCGGCGGGTGGTGGCGTTCACCGGCGCCGGGGTGTCGGCCGAGAGCGGGCTGTCGACCTTCCGCGGCGCGGGCGGGCTGTGGGGACGGTACCGCCCGGAGGAGCTGGCGACGCCGGAGGCCTTCGCGCGCGACCCGGCGACGGTCTGGCGCTGGTACGCCTGGCGCTGGGAGCAGGTCGCCGCGGCCTCCCCCAACCCGGCGCACCAGGCGCTGACACGCTGGGAGGCCCTTTTTCCGTCTTACCTCCTGGTGACGCAGAACGTCGATGGCCTCCACCGCCGCGCCGGCAGCCGCGACCCGGTCGAGCTGCACGGCACGATCGACCGCGCCCGCTGCGAGCGGTGCGCCGCCGAGCGGCCGATGGCCGAGGCGGTGGCGGAGTCCCCGGACGCCCCGCCGCGCTGCCGCTGCGGCGGGCGCTTCCGGCCGGCGGTCGTCTGGTTCGGCGAGGCGCTGCCGCGCGCGGCGCTGGCGCGGGCGACCGCGGCGGCTGCGGACTGCGAGCTGTTCGTGTCGATCGGCACCTCCGCCCAGGTCTACCCAGCGGCCGGGCTGATCGAGCTCGCCCATCGCGCCGGCGCCTGTGTCCTGGCGGTCAACCCCGAGCCCACGCCGCTGTCGCCGCTGGCCGCCTGGCGGCTGGCCGCGCCGGCCGGCGCGGCGCTCCCCGCCCTGACGGAGGCGATCGCGCGATGGCAGCCCTCGAGTCGATGATCCGCGAGCTGCCTCACGCCGAGCGGCCGCGCGAGCGGCTCCTCGACCAGGGCAGCCACTCGCTGTCGGACGCCGAGCTCGTGGCCGTGCTCTTGCGCAGCGGCCACAAGGGCTGCTCGGCGGTCCAGCTCGCCTACGAGCTGCTGCGCGACGTGGACGGCCTGGCGGGGCTGCCGAGCTTGAACCCGTACGCCTTGCGCCGGCACGGGCTGGGGCCGGCGAAGTCGGCGAGCCTGCTGGCGGCCCTCGAGCTCGGCCGCCGGCTGCTGCGCCAGCAGCTCCCCGAGCGCGATCCGCTGAGCCGGCCGGGGGAGGTGGCGAGCTACCTGGCGCTGCGCTACCGGATGCGCGACCAGGAGGTCGTCGGCGCGCTCTTCCTCGACAGCCGCAACCGGCTGATGGGGGAGAAGGAGATCTTCCGCGGCACGCTGAGCCGCGCCGCCGTCGAGCCGCGCGAGATCCTCAAGGAGGGCCTCTTGCGCGGCGCCGCCGGCATCCTCCTCTTCCACACCCACCCGAGCGGCGACCCCAGCCCGAGCGCCGACGACCTGCTCTTCACCCGCCGCCTGGCGGAGGCCGGCGAGGTGGTCGGCGTGCGCCTGGTGGACCACATGATCCTGGGCGGCGGCGGGCGTTGGGTGTCCTTGCACCAGCGCGGCGCGTGCTAGCGTGACCGCATGGGCCGCGTCTACCACCTGGACTGCTGGAGCGGCCTCGCCGGCGACATGTTCCTCGGCGCCTGCCTCGACCTCGGGATGCCCCTCGCGGTCTTGGAGGAGACGGTGGCCCGGCTCGGCCTGGCACGGGTGGGGGTCGAGGCGCGGAAGGAGGCGCGCGGCGGCCTCGCCGGGACTTACTTCCAGGTGCTGCTCGACGGGCGGCCGGTCGAGGAGTCGGGCGCGGCGGACACCCATCCGCACCCGCACCATCACCACGCCCGCGATCACCCGCACGAGCACCACCCCGCATCCGGCCACGGCCGCTCCCTGACCGACATCCTGAGCCTGCTTCGCGCCGGCGCCCTCGCCGCCCCGGTGCGCGAGCGCGCCGAGCGGCTCTTCGTGCGGCTCGGCGAGGCCGAGGCCGCGGCGCACGGGGTGCCGCTCGCGGCGATTCAGTTCCACGAGGTCGGGGCGGTCGACTCGATCGTGGATCTCGTGGGCGCGGCGGCGGCGGTCGAGCACCTGGCCCCCGAGCGGCTGACCGCCTCGCCGGTCAACCTGGGGGGCGGCCGGGTGCGCACCGCGCACGGCGAGCTGCCGGTGCCGGCGCCGGCCACCGCCGCGCTGCTGCGCGGCGTGCCGGTCTACGGCGGCGGCGAGGGGGAGCTGACGACGCCGACCGGCGCGGTCCTGCTCGCCGAGCTGGTGGACGGCTTCGGCGACGCGCCGGCGATGGTGCTCGAGGGGAGCGGCTACGGCCTCGGCCGGCGCGACACACGCGAGCGGCCGAACGCCGTGCGCCTCCTCGCCGGGCGGGCGGCGGCCGCGGCGGGGGCGACGGCGGAGGTGATGGTCGTGGAGTGCGAGGTGGACGACCTGCCCGGCGAGGGCTTCGGCTTCCTCATGGAGCGGCTCCTCGGCGCCGGCGCGCTCGACGTCTACTTCACGCCGGTGCAGATGAAGAAGAACCGACCGGGGACGCTCGTCACCCTCCTCTGCCGCCCTGCCGAGCTGGAGCCGCTGGCCGGCCTCCTCCTCGCCGAGTCGGGCTCGCTCGGCTGCCGCTTCCACCGCGCCGCCCGGCTGGAGGCCGAGCGCGAGAGCGGCGAGGTGGAGACCCCTTACGGGCCGGTCGCGGTCAAGCGGGCGCGCCTCGACGGCCGGCCGCTCGCCGCCGCGCCGGAGTTCGAGTCGGTGCGGCGGCTCGCCCTCGAGCGCGGCCTCCCCTGGCGGGAGGTCCACCGCGCCGCCGTCGCCGCCCTCGCCGCCGGCGGCCCGGTCTCCCGCTAGCCGGGAATCCGCGGCCGGGCGCGGGCGTTTCGCAGGCGATGACTTTCGAACGGCGCGACAACGGCCACAACGGCTCCCTCCAGCTCGGCCTG
>DASWHY010000429.1:0-7785 GCA_036397955.1 Thermoanaerobaculia bacterium
CCTTGTAGGCGTTGGCGCAGAGCTCCCAGTCCTGGCGGTTGGTGAGGTCCCAGAAGTCGATCGCCGGCTGCGGGTCGAAGCCGGGGGCGGCGATGGCGTCGGGGTGGAAGAGCCAGTCGCAGAGGATGCGGGTGCGGTCGATGGCGAGCGGCTGGGCGCGGTGCAGGAGGACGTAGTCGGGGTGCAGCGAGAGGAAGGCGCTGGGGAAGAGGACGTAGTAGTAGACCCGCCCGCGCTGCTCGGGCGAGAGGTCGGGGAAGGGCGGCGCGCAGCGGCCGCCGTGCATCGTCATGCTCCCCTCGGGGTTGGTCATCCACATCGGGCCGCCCAGGACCGGCCCTTCGTCGAGGTCGTTCTCGGTCTGGCGGTACGGCGTCAGCTTGTTGAGATGCGGGTGGACGTTGGGGCAGTGGTAACACTCGCTGTAGTTGTGGAAGAAGAGCTTCCAGTTCGCCTCGACCTCGTAGACCGTCTGGTGCGCGGACCGCAGCTCGGGCAGCCGCCAGGGCTCGAACTTGCCGACCAGCGCCGGCAGCGCCTCGGCGAAGGGCTGCGGGTCGGGCGCCAGGTTCAGGAAGAGGAACCCCTGCCAGTCGGCGAGCGCCACCGGGTGCAGGGGGTAGTCGGCGCGGTCGAAGCCGGCGACGCCGGTCATGTTGGGCGCCGCCCGCAGTGCGCCGTCGAGGCCGTAGGTCCAGGCGTGGTACGGGCACTGGATGGCGGCGCCGAGGGTGCCGGCGGGCTCGCTGCACAGCCGCGTACCGCGATGGCGGCAGTGGTTGTGGAAGGCGCGGACCGCGCCGTCGCCGTCGCGCACGACGAGCACGCTCTCGCGGCCGAGCGTATAGACGAAGTAGGCGCCGGGGCCGTCGAGCTGGGAGACGTGGCCGGCCAGGAGCCACGAGCGGCCGAAGACGCGCTCGTGCTCGAGGCGGTAGACCTCCTCGGAGGTGAAGTACTCGCGGGGCAGGGTGTGCTGGCCGAAGGCGCTGCGCTGCTTCATCCGGGCCATGATAACTTTCGCCGGCCTGCCGGCGCAGCCCCCTCGACGATGCCGATCCCGTCGCCGTTTCACGAGCGCACTGCCAAGCTCTGCACCAGCTACCGCTGGAAGGACTGGTCGGGGTACGCCGCGGTGTGCAGCTACGACACGACGCACGACCGCGAGTACTTCGCCTTCCGCGAGTCGGCGGGGCTCCTCGACGTCTCGCCGCTCTTCAAGTACGAGGTCTACGGGCCGGACGCCGCGGCGCTGCTGTCGCGCATGATGGTGCGCGACGTCTCGAAGCTCAAGGTCGGGCGCGTCGGCTATAGCTGCTGGTGCGACGACTACGGCAAGGTCATCGATGACGGCACGGTGACGCGGCTCGACGAGGACTACTACCGCGTCACCGCCGCCGACCCGACGCTCTACTGGCTGCAGACGGTGGGGCGCGGCATGCGCGTCACGCTGGAGGACTCCAGCGCGCGCCTCGCCGCCGTGGCGCTGCAGGGGCCGTGCTCGCGCGACATCCTGCGCGCCGCCTGCGACGCCGACATGGACCGCCTCAAGTTCTTCGGCGCCACCCGCACCCACTTCGACGGCCTCGACGCCTGGCTCACCCGCACCGGCTACACCGGCGACCTGGGCTACGAGGTGTGGGTCGAAAAGGCGGAGGCGCCGCGCCTCTGGGACGCGCTGATGGACGCCGGCCGGCCGCACGGCATCACGCCTGCCGGCCTCGACGCGCTCGACGTGTCGCGCATCGAGGCCGGGTTCATCCTCCTCGGCGTCGATTACTTCAGCGCCCCCAAGACGGTGCTGGAGGCGCGCAAGTCGACGCCGTACGAGATCGGGCTCGGCTGGCTGGTCGATTTCGAGCGCCCGCGCTTCCCGAGCTTCGTCGGCCGCGAGGCGCTCGAAGCCGAGAAGGCGCGCGGCTCGGCCTGGTCGCTGCTCGGGCTGGAAGTCGCCTGGGAGGCGCTCGAGGCGCTCTACGAGAGCTTCTCGCTGCCGCCCAGCCTGCCGGCGACGGCGCGGCGCGACGGCCTCCCGGTCTACGACGGCGACGGCCGCCAGGTGGGCAAGGTGACGAGCCACACCTGGTCGCCGATCCTCAAGAAGTACGTCGCGCTCGCCTCGCTGCTGGCGCCGCACGCGGCGCCGGGGACGGTGCTCGAGATGGAGCACACGGTCGAGTACGAGCGCCGCAAGGTGCCGGCGAAGGTGGTCAAGACCCCGTTCTTCGACCCCGAGAGGAAGCGCAAGCCGTGAGCGCCGCCGCCAGCCCCGCGCCCGCCGCGCGTTACGACGCGATCGTCGTCGGCGCCGGGCATAACGGCCTGGTCTGCGCCGCCTACCTCGCGAAGGCGGGGCGGAAGGTCCTCGTCCTCGAGCGCCGCCACCAGGTCGGCGGCGCCACGACGACCGAAGAGATCTACCCGGGCTTCAAGTACTCCTGCTGCTCGTACGTCGTCTCGCTCCTGCGCCCTTGGATCATCCGCGACCTCGACCTGCCGCGCCACGGCTACGAGGTGCTGCCGCTCGAAGAGACCTTCACGCCGTTCCCCGACGGACGGTATCTGCTGCGCGACGCCGACCCCGAGCGCACCAAGCGCGCCATCGCCAAGTTCTCGCCGCGCGACGCCGAGGT
This sequence comes from Thermoanaerobaculia bacterium, assembly GCA_036397955.1. Classification (GTDB taxonomy): domain Bacteria; phylum Acidobacteriota; class Thermoanaerobaculia; order Multivoradales; family UBA5704; genus DASUNQ01. Next base: position 2,634 of record DASWHY010000429.1, read on the forward strand.
CTACAAGCCCTTCGGCCAGAAGATGGCCGAGCTCGGGCGGCTGGTCAAGCCGATGATCGACGGCCCGGCGCCCGACCCGGTGTCGCGCAACCCGCGCGAGCTCTGGCGCCTGGCGAAGTTCGCCAAGCACCTGCGCGGGCAGGGCGAGGAGTGGCTCATCGGCAACGTCAAGATGATGACGATGTCGGCGGTCGACTTCCTCTCGGAGTGGTTCGAGAGCGAGCAGCTCATCGCGCCGATGTCGGTGTCGGGGATCATCGGCACCTTCCTGGGCGTGCGCTCGCCGGGCACGGCGTACGTGCTGCTGCACCACTACATGGGCGACATCGACGGCTCCTACCGCGCCTGGGGCCTGCCCAAGGGGGGCACCGGCGCCGTGGCCGACGCGATCGCCGCCGCCGCGCGCGAGCTCGGGGTCGAGATCCGCGTCAACGCGCCGGTCGCGCACCTGCGGATGCACAACGGCCGCACCACCGGCGTCGTGCTCGAGAACGGCGACGAGATCGCGGCCAAGGTCGTGGTCTCCGGCGTCGATCCCCACCGCACCTTCCTGCGCCTGGTGGGCGAGGAGCACCTCGAGCCCGACTTCGCCAAGCAGGTCAAGCGCTTCAAGATGCGCGGCTCGACCGGCAAGGTCAACCTGGCGCTCGACGCGCTGCCCGAGTTCGCCTGCCTACCGGGCGACGGGCCGCACCTGCGCGGCGACATCACGATCGCGCCGTCGATCGAGTACCTGGAGCGCGCCTACGACGCCGCCAAGTACGGCGCCTTCTCGCGCCGGCCGTTCATGGACATCGTCATCCCGTCGCTCACCGACCCGACGGTGGCGCCGCCGGGCAAGCACACGATGTCGATCTTCGTGCAGTACGCGCCCTACAACCTGAAGGAGGGGGCGGCCGACTGGCCGAACCAGCGCGAGGCCTTCGGCGACGCGGTCGTCGACACGCTCGCCGCGTACATGCCGAACCTGAAGGACCGCATCCTCCACCGCCAGGTGCTGACGCCGCTCGACCTGGAGGAGATCTACGGCCTGACCGAGGGCAACATCTTCCACGGCGAGCTGTCGCTCGAGCAGCTCGCCTTCCTCCGCCCGGTGGCCGGCTGGAGCCGCTACCGGACGCCGATCGCGGGCCTCTGGATGTGCGCCTCGGGGACCCACCCCGGCGGCGGCATCATGGGCGCGCCGGGCGCGCTGTGCGCGCGGACGCTGCTCGACGGACGAGCCGTTTAGATGACCGCCGCCCGCTACGACGCCGTCGTCGTCGGCGCCGGCCAGAACGGCCTCGCCGCCGCCGCTCGCCTCGCCGCCGCCGGCAAGAAGGTAGTGGTCCTCGAGCGGCGCGACGCGGCCGGCGGCCTCGCGGGCGCGAGCGAATTCCACCCCGGCTACCGGGTGCCCGGCATCCTCCACGACGAGGGCCTGGTGTCGCCGCGCGTCGCCGCCGCGCTCGGCCTCGAGCGCCACGGCCTCGCCTGGCGCGAGGCGCCGCCGGTCCTGCTCGCCGAGGACGGCGGCCCCGGCCTGCTCCTCGACCGCGACCCGGCGCGCGCCGCCGCCGGCGAGTTGGGTACGCGCTCGCGCCACGACGCCGAGGCGTACGCGCGCTACCGCGGCTTCCTGGCGAAGCTCCGGCCGCTCGTCGCGGCGGTGATGAGCGCGCCGCCGCCGCCGCTCTCGCCCGCGGGCGCCGGCGACTTCTGGGAGGTGGCCAAGGGCGGGCTCGGGCTCTGGCGCCTCGGCCGCCGCGACACGCTGGAGCTGATGCGGGTGGCGCCGATGTGCGTCGCCGACTTCCTGAACGAGCTGTTCTCGACGCCGCTCCTGGTCGAAGGGCTGGCGGCCCCGGCCGTCGCCGGCACCTTCGCCGGCCCCTGGTCGGCCGGCACCAACACCAACCTGCTGCTGCTGGAGGCCGCGCCCGGGCGGTACGTCGCGGGCGGCCCGGCCGCGCTCGTCGCGGCGCTGGAGCGCGCCGCGCGCGCCGCCGGCGCCGAGGCCCGCACCGGCGCCGAGGTGGCGCGCATCCGCGTCGAAGGCGGCCGCGCCGCCGGCGTCACCCTCGCCTCGGGCGAGGCGCTCGACGCCGCCGCGGTCGTCGCGACCGGCGATCCCAAGCGCGCGTTCCTCGAGCTGATCGCGCCGGGCACCCTGCCGATCCGCATCGAGGACGAGTACCGGAGGATCCGCATGCGCGGCACCGCGGCGAAGGTGCACCTCGCGCTCGACGGCCCGCTCGAGCTCGCCGCCCGGCCGGGGGAGCTCTTCGAGTCGATCCGCATCGGCGGCGGCCACGTCGACGACCTCGAGCGCGCCTTCGACGCGGTCAAGTACCGCGAAGTCTCCGAGCGGCCGCACCTCGAGGTCCGCGTCCCCACCGTCGCCGACCCGACGCTCGCCCCGGCGGGCCATCACGTCGTCTCGGTCCTCGCCAGCTACGCCCCCTACGACGTCGCCGGCGGCTGGACCGAGGAGCGCCGCGCCGCGCTCCTCGACTCCGTCCTCGCCGCGCTCGAGCGCCACGCCCCCGGCGTGCGCGCCAGGATCGTGGCGCAGGAGCTGCTGACCCCGGCCGACCTCGAAGCCCGCTACGCGCTCACCGGCGGCCAGCTCCACCACGGCGAGCCGGCGCTCGACCAGATGCTGGTGCTGCGCCCCACCCCCTCGGCGGCGCGCTACGCCACGTCGGTGCCCGGCCTCTACCTCGGCGGCAGCGGCAGCCACGCCGGCGGCGGCGTCACCTGCACCGCCGGCTGGCTGGCCGCGGGCGCCGCCCTGTCCCGGTAGATCGGCGCCCGGAACTCCAGCTGGCGGCGAAGCGCGTCGGCCGGCCAATTCTCGCTTGTCAACTGCTACAATGACGCCGAATCTTCCCAACTGGGAGAGTTGTCTTGACCCTCATCGGCTCGATGGTGGGCCACATCCGCGTGCAGTCGCTCCTCGGGCAGGGCGGCATGGGGGAGGTCTACGTCGGCTACGACGAGACGCTCGACCGCCGCGTCGCCCTCAAGTCCATCCTCGCCGACCGGCGGCTGCACGCCGACGCCAAGGCGCGCTTCCTGCGCGAGGCGCGGGTCCTTTCGCAGCTCGACCACCCGAACATCTGCCGCATCTACGACTACCTCGAGCGGGATGAGTGCGACTTCCTCGTCCTCGAGCTGATCGCCGGGCGCAACCTCCAGACGGCGATCCGGGAGGGACTCGCCCGCGACCAGCAGCTGCGCGTCGCCGAACAGGTCGCCGCGGCGCTGGTGGCGGCGCACGCCGAGGGAGTCGTCCACCGCGATCTCAAGCCGAGCAACGTGATGCTGACCGACGCGGATGAGGTCAAGGTGCTGGACTTCGGCATGGCGCGGTTGGTGCGCGAACGGCCGGCGCGGCCGCCTTCCGCGCCGGTGGAGCGTTCGCCCGAGCCGCCGCTGCCGCCCACGGAGCCGGCGTTCGGTAGGCCCCCTCCGGCGCCGCCGTGGGCCACGCCGACCCTGATCGAGGCCACCGCCGCGACGCTCGGGGAGATGCAGTTCTTCCGCGCGGAGCCGGGCATCTGCGAGGACGACGAGCGGCTGGAGACCGGGCGAGGGGCGATCGTGGGCACTCTCGCTTACATGAGCCCCGAGCAGGCGCGCGGCGAGCCGGCCACCACGGCCAGCGACATGTACTCCTTCGGGCTGCTGCTCCAGGCCCTGTTCACGGGCCGGCCCCCCTACCCGGCGGACCTGGCCGGCACCGAGCTCCTGCAGCGAGCGCGGCGCGCCGAGACGCTGCCGGTCGCCGGCATCCCCAAAGACCTGGCGGCCCTCGTGGAGCGGCTGAAGTCCGTCGCCCCGGCGGCGCGCCCGACCGCGGTGGAAACGGCCGCGCGGCTGCGCTGGATCCGCGACACGCCCAAGCGCCGGCTGCGCCGCCTGGCGGCCGCTGCCGTCCTCCTCGTCGCCGTCCTCGGCGGGCTGAAGTACACCCTGGACCTGCGGCACGAGCGCGCCATCGCCGTCGCCGCGCGCCAGGAGGCGGAGCGCCGCCGCGACCAGGCGGAGGACCTGATCCAGTTCATGCTCGGCGATCTGCGCGGGCGGCTCGAGCCGGTGGGGCGCCTCGACGCCCTCGACGGCGTGGCGGACAAGGCCCTCGACTACTTCGCCACCGTGCGCGCGGAGGAGCTGACCGACGCCGATCTCTTCCGCCGCTCGCGGGCGCTGACCCAGATCGGCGAGGTGCGGACGGCGCAGGGGAACCTGCCGGCGGCGCGCCGTTCGCTGGGCGAGGCCCACGCCTTGGCGCGGGACCTGGTCGCCCGGCAGCCCGACAACGGCGAGTGGCTGATGGGGCTGGGGGCGATCGAGTTCTGGATCGGCAACGCCCACTGGCTGCAAGGGGACCTGGCGGCGGCCCAGAAGCGATTCGAGGCCTACCTCGATGTCGCCGAGCGCCTGGTCCGGCTCGACGACGTCAAGCCCGACTGGCGGCTCGAGCAGGCCTACGCGCACAGCAACCTGGGCTCGGTCCAGGAGGCGCGGGGAGACGTCGACGGAGCGCTCGCGCACTTCCATCAGACGGTCGCCCTCAAGCGCCAGCTGGCGCGCTCCGACCCCGCCAACCCGCGCTGGCAGAAGGAGCTCGCCAGCAGCCTCTCCTGGCTCGGCGAGACGCTCCTCGGCCGCGGCGACCTCGCCGCGGCGAGCGAGCAGTACGAAGCGGGCCGGGCCGTGGTCGCGCGGCTGGTCGCTCTCGAGCCCGAGAACACGCAGTACCAGTTACTACTGGGCATCGCCCACTACAAGCTCGGGTCGGTCCTCGAGAGCCTCGGCGCGGAGGCGGAGGCGCGCCGGCAATTCGAGCAGAGCGTCGCCGTGCACGGGCGGCTGGGCGAGCTCGACCCGGCCAATGCCAACTGGCGCCGCGAGCTCGCCGCCGCGCAGCAGCGGCTGGGCCTGGCCCTCGTCCGCGGCGATGCGGACGCCGGGCTGCGCCACCTGCGTCGCGCCGCGCAGAGCCTCCGCGAGCTGCAGCGGGGCGACGTCTCGAACGCGGAGCGGCGGCTCGATCTCGTGCGCGCCCGCATGGACCTGGGCCGCGGTCTCCTCGCCGCCGGCGCCGCGGCGGCGGCTGCCGCGGAGGTGCGGGAGGCCCTCGCCGCGCTCCCGCTGGCGGCGGCGG
>DASWHY010000430.1:0-12160 GCA_036397955.1 Thermoanaerobaculia bacterium
CTGGCTGACCGCCCTCCTCGCCTCCGCCGCCAACGCGGCACTCCTCGCCGTGCGCATCACGGTCGAGGAACGCGCCCTCGCCGGCGCCTCCCGATGACCCGCGCCTGGCAGGGATAGGTTAAAATGACCATGTTTCGTCGATGAGGCTGCCCACATGGCGCGCACCATGACCGCCGCAACAGCCAAGGCCCATCTCGCAGAAGCGCTACGCGAGGTCGAGTCGGGGGAATCGGTCACCATCACCCGACACGGACGGCCCGTAGCCGTGCTGGTGCCGCCGGAGTTGGCGGACCAGCTCGGCCGGCTCCAGGCTGCCGGACCCGAGAGCGGCCTGGCGCGCATCGTCGGGCGCTTCTCGGACGGCGCGGAGCTCGCGGAGGCGCTAGACGAGGTCGCCGCGTCGCGGACCGCCGGTCGCGGCCTTCCCGCGCTGGACTGAAGGTGGCCGCCTACCTGTTCGACACGAGCGCCCTGTCTGAGGTTCTGCGGCCGCAGCCGGACGACCAGTACGTCGCTTGGCTGAGTCGCTTGCCTCGCGAGGAGCAGTTCACGAGCACGGTCGTCGTCGGCGAGCTGTTCTGCGGCGCGATGCGTTCCCGGGCCTCGGCGAAGTGGCTACGACGCGTGGAGGAGGAGATCCTGCCCGCGGTCACCGCGCTTCCGTTCGACCTGGAGTGCGCGCGAGAGTACGGCCGGGTCCGCGCGGAGCTCATGGATGCGGGCACTCCGATCGGGGACGCAGACGCCATGATTGCCGCCACGGCGCTGCGGCACGGGCTCGAGGTGGTGACGGCGAACGTGCGGCACTTCCGGGCGGTGGCCGGCCTTTCGCTTCGCCCCGTCGGCGCGTCCGGGCCGGGCCGTTGACCCGCGCCGCCATCCTCGAAGGGATCGCCGAGGTGGCGCGCCGGCACCTCGACTGGCACGGGGCGGTGACGCCGGCGATGCGCCTGGTCGAGGACCTGCGGCTCGACTCGATCCGCCTGCTCACCCTGGCGGCCGAGGTGGAGAACCGTTTCCGCGTCATCCTGGACGAAGAGGACGAGCTGCGGCTCGAGACCGTCGGCGACCTCGTTGACCTCCTGGCCGTGAAGCTCCAAGCCGGTTGACGAACCCGTGAGCGATTCCGCACCCGCCGCCACCCTCCTCGACCTCCTTGCGCGGGGAGGGCGCCGCCCGGACGGGGGCGTCCGCTTCCTCGACCGCGACGAGCAGGCGACGTGGGTTGGCTGGGGGGAGGTGCGCGAGCGGGCGCTGGCGGTGGGCGGCGGGCTTCAGGCGCTCGGCGTGGCGCCGGGCGAGCGGGTGGCGCTCGTCTTCCCCACCGGCCCCGAGTTCTTCTACGCCTTCTTCGGCACGCTCGCCGCCGGCGCGGTGCCGGTGCCGCTCTACCCGCCGGTGCGCCTGGGGCGCCTCGAGGAGTACGTCGAGCGCACCGCACGCATGCTGGAGGTGGCCGGAGCGCGGCTGGTGCTCGCCGACCGCCGCATCAAGGCGGTCCTCGGCGAGGTCGTCGCCCGCGCCCGCCCGCGCCTCGGGTGCCGCACGCTGGCGGCGCTGCCGGCGGAGCGCCCCGACCCGCCGCCGGTCTCCGAGGACCACCTCGCCCTCGTCCAGTTCTCCTCCGGCACCACGGTCGAGCCGAAGGCCGTCGCCCTCTCGCACCGCGCCGTCCTCGCCCAGGTTCGCGGCCTGGACAGCTTCCTCGCCGACACCCCCGAGGGGCGCGACAGCGGCGCGAGCTGGCTGCCGCTCTACCACGACATGGGGCTCATCGGCTGCGTCTTCCCCTCCCTCCACCGCGACACCAGCCTCACGCTGGTCCGCCCGGAGCACTTCGTGGCCCGCCCCGCCCTCTGGCTGCGCGCCATCTCGCGCTACCGCGCCACCGTCTCGCCCGCCCCGAACTTCGGCTACGCCCTCTGCACGACGCGCATCCGCGACGCCGACCTCGACGGGGTGGACCTCTCCTCCTGGCGCCTCGCCCTCAACGGCGCCGAGCCGGTGGCGCCGCCGGTGCTGCGCGCCTTCGCCGAGCGCTTCGCCCGCTGGGGGTTCCGGCCCGAGGCGCTGACCCCGGTCTACGGCCTCTCCGAGGCGGCGCTCGCCGTCACCTTCTCCGCGCTCGGCCGCCCCTTCGCCAGCCGCCGGCTGGAGCGCGAGGCGCTGGCGCGCGAAGGACGGGCGGTGGACGACCCCGAAGGGCTGGAGGTGGTCTCGGTCGGTCGGCCGATCCCGGGCTTCCGCCTGCGCGTCCGCGACCAGGCCGGCCGCGACCTCCCCGAGCGGCGCGTGGGGCGGATCTGGATCGCCGGGGAATCGCTCATGGACGGCTATCTCGACGACCCCGCGGCCACCGCCGCCGTCCTGCGCGACGGCTGGCTCGACACCGGCGACCTCGGCTTCGTCGCGGACGGCGAGCTCTACCTCACCGGCCGCGCCAAGGACGTCATCCTCTTGCGCGGCCGCAACTACGCGCCCGAGCCGATCGAGCACGCGCTCGCAGGGGTCCCGGGAGCGCGCACGGGGTGTGCGGTGGCGGTCTCCTGGCTGCCGGAGGGGGCGCCCGGCGAGGTGCTGGGGCTCCTCGTCGAGCGCCGGCGCGGCGCAACCGTCGAGCAGCTCGCCGCGCTGCCGGAGGCCTGCCGGGCGGCGGTGCTGCGCTCGACCGGCCTCGCCGCCGAGGAGGTCGTCGTGCTGCCGCCGGGGACCCTGCCGCGCACTTCCTCGGGGAAGCTCCGCCGCGCCGAGGCGCTGCGCCTCCACCTCGCCGGCGAGCTGGCGCCGCCGGCGCCGGTCACGCCGCTGCGGCTGGCGACGGCGGTGGCGCGTTCGCGCTGGGCCTACGCGCGGATGGGGAGGCGCGGTGGCGACTCCGAGTGACGCCCCGACCGACGTCCTGGACGTCCTGGATGTCCTGGATGTCCTGATCGTGGGCGGCGGCCCGGCCGGGCTCGCCACCGCCATCGAGGCGCGCCGCGCCGGCCTCTCGGTCCACGTCGTGGACCGCGCCCGGCCGCCGATCGACAAGGCCTGCGGCGAGGGGCTGATGCCCGACGCCGCGGCCCGCCTGGCCGAGCTGGGGGTCGAGCTCCCCGCCGGCTCCGGTTTCCGCTTCCGCGGCATCCGCTACCTCGACGGCCCGCTCGTCGCCACCGGGGACTTCCCGCGCGGCGGCGGCCTCGGCGTGCGCCGGCTCGACCTCCACGCCGCGCTCGCCCACCGCGCCGCCGAAGCCGGGGCGGAGCTCGACTGGGAGGTGACGGTGCGGTCCTTGCGGCCGGACGGCGTCGAGACCGACCGCGGGCCGCTCGTCGCGCGCTGGATCGTCGGCGCCGACGGCCTCCTCTCCCGCGTCCGCCGCTGGGCGGGGCTCGCCGCCGCGCCGGCGCCGCGCCGCCGCTTCGGCGTCCGCCGGCACTTCCGCATCGCTCCCTGGAGCGACTACGTCGAGGTCTACTGGGGGCCGGGGTGCGAGGCCTACGTCTCGCCGGTCGCCGCCGACCTGGTCGGCGTGGCCTGCCTCTGGAGCGGCGCGGCGGCCGGCTTCGACGACCTCCTGGCGCGCTTCCCGCCGCTCGCCGCGCGGCTCGCCGGTGCGCCCGAGGCCTCGCGCGACCGCGGCGCCGGGCCGCTCGAGCAGCGGGTGCGGCGCGCCTGGCGCGGGCGGGTGGCGCTGGTCGGCGACGCCGCCGGCTACCTCGACGCCATCACCGGCGAGGGGATCGCCGTGGCGCTCCACCAGGCGCGGGCGCTGGCCGAAGCCCTGGCGGCGGGCGACCTGGCGCGCTACGGCGCCGCCCACCGCCGGCTGCGGCGGCTGCCCAATGCCACCACCCGCCTGGCGCTCGCCCTCTCCCGCCGCCCGCGGCTGCGCGCCCGGGCGCTCCGCACCCTCGCCGCCGACCCCGCCTTCTTCGGCCGCATCCTCGGCATCCACGCCCGCGCCCTGCCGCCGCGCGCCCTCGGGGCCGGCGGGGCGCTGCGCATTCTCTACGCCCTGGCGGGCGGCTGACCGGAGGGCGCGAGAACCGCGCGGGGCCGAATCCGCACTTACCAACCATGACGAAGCGCCAGCGCACCCTCTGCGTTGCGGCGGGCCTCGCCCTCGCCTTCCTTCCCGCCGCGCGCGGCCTCACCCTCGAGCTCGACCCCCAGAAGAGCGGCATCCTCTTCACCTTCGGCGCCACCATGCACGAGGTGCACGGGACGATGGAGATCGAGGGGGGGCGCCTCCAGTACGACCCGGCGAGCCGCGCCGCCGCCGGCCGCGTCGTCATCGACCTGACTACCGCCCAGACCGGCAACGAGCGGCGGGACAAGAAGATGCACGCCAAGATCCTGGAGACCCAGCGCTACCCGCAGGCGGTCTTCACCCTCGAGCGGGTGACCGGCGCCTACAACGCCATCGGCCAGAGCGACCTCCAGCTCCACGGCAGCGTGGACTTCCACGGCGCCACCCACCCCGTCACTTTCCCGGCGGAGGTGCGGACCGAGAACGACCGCGTGACCGCCCGCGGCCACCTCACCATCCCCTACGTCAAATGGGGGCTCGACGACCCGAGCTTCCTCCTGCTGCGCGTCTCGAAGACGGTCGACGTCACCCTCGAAGTGGCCGGCACCCTCCGCCCCTAGCCCCAAGCGGCTTCCGACGGCCGCGCCCGCGCCTTCCCGTTCTCCTGTAACAGCGCAGCGAAGCGAGCGCCTACTCGGGGAAAAGGAGGGACGATCATGAACCCAGCGAAAAGCCTTTCGCTCCTCGCCGCGCTCTTGGCGCTCGGTCTCGGCGCCGACCCGGCGGACGCCCAGCAGCCCCCGGCCTTCCAGTACGCCGCCAAGGTGGTGTGCGGCTACCAGAAGGACCCCAAGGAGCTGCGCCTGACGCGCGGTCTCTACGCCACCACGATCAACATCCACAACCCGGGCCGGGAACCCGTGCGCTTCTTCAAGAAGCTCGCCCTGAGCTTCCCGCCTCCGGAGCAGCGCCCCGGCAAGGTAATCAAGATCGCCGAGGACTCGCTGCGCGCCGACGAGGCGCTCAAGGTCGACTGCCCGGACCTCGAGCGGAGGCTCTTCCCGAACGGGTTTCCGATGGGCTACATCGAGGGCTTCGTCGTCATCGAGAGCCCGGCGAGCCTGGACGTCACCGCGGTCTACACCAGCGCCGCCATCGACGACGAGCGGGGGACCGTGATCCAGAGCAGCATCGACGTCGAGCCGATCCCCGAGCGGCGTACCGCGCAGCCGCCGACGGGAGGCTGCCCGGACCTGATCGTCCAGGACATCGGCCCGCCGCAGGTGGACTGCCCCGGCGGCGCGGGCACCTGCGTGACCAAGGTCACCTACACCATCGCCAACGTCGGCCCGGGCAGCGCGGGGCCCTTCGACACCCAGGTGACCATGGATCCCGGCGGCGCGGTGGTCGTGACCCAGTCGGTGCCCGGCGGTCTCGCCGCCGGCAACACGCTGAGCCTGACGGCGACCAGCCCGCCGGGCGGCAACTGCTTCGACCCCGACTGCACCATCTGCGTGGTCGTGGACAGCGGCAAAGCGGTGGACGAGTGCAAGGAGGACAACAACAAGCTCTGCAATACCGGCATCGGGTAACCGAGCGCCTCCGTTCGGAGGGAGATGCGGGGGGCCGCGAGACGGCCTCCCGCGATGCACTGCTACAGTGCCGGCCGCGTGACCACCGTCCAGTGCGCGGACCACCCCGAAGTGGCCGCGGTCTACCGCTGCGAGAGCTGCCGGACGGCGCTCTGCGAGGAGTGCGTGCAGCCGGCGCACCGCTGGCTCTTCTGCCGCCGCTGCGGCGAGCGGGCCGAGCCGTTGGCGGCGGCCGCGCCGCCGGTCGCGGTGACCGTCACCCGCTCGCGCCAGCCGCCGAAGGCCGCCGCCCGCCCCTACGGCTTCGCCGACGCCCTCGGCTACCCGTTCCGCGGCCTCGGCGCCTACCTCTTCTGGGGCTACATCGCGCTCCTCGTCGTCTTCCGCGCCGTCCAGGCGGCGGTCCCCTTCGGGGGCTTTCTGCTGTTGATCCCGACGTTCGTCATCGCCCTCCTCTACCCGAGCCTCCTCTTCGCCGTCGCCCGCACCACGGCGAAGGGGGAGGACGAGCTGCCCGACTGGCCAGACTTCGAGTTCTGGGAACGGCTGGGCGAGCTCCTCCTCTTCGCCGCCGTGGCGCTCTTCTCGCTCGCGCCGCTCAGTCTCTTCTTCGCCCTCTCCGACTGCGATCCGATGGCGGCGCTCTTCACCGGCACCGTCGCCCCCTGCCTGCCGCCGCTGCTCGCCGGGCTCCTCGCCGCGGTCGTCCTCTGGGTGCCGGCCTTCGGCGCCACCGCGGTCTGGTCCACCCCCTGGCTTTTCTTCCGCCTCGACCTCCACGCCCGCGCGGTGATGCTGGACCCGCCGCTCTGGGGCAAGACGATGCTCCTGGTCGGCGGCTTCCTGGTCGTCAGCCAACTGCTGCCGCTCGCGCTCTCGGCGGTCCCCGTCCTCGGCACCCTGCTCGGTGAGGCGGTGAGCTTCTACGCCCTGCTCGTCGGCGCTCACCTCGTGGGGATCATCTTCCGCCGGCATTTTCCGGCCCTGGAAGCCGTTTACCTGGACTGATCCGCCCTCCGCCCGGCCCCCGGCGTACAATTACCGTTTGCGATGAAGCAGCCCGCCGCCCACGACTGGTCCTCGCACCGCGCCCTGGAGCGCGCGGTCGCGCCGTTCCTGCCCCACGGGCGGTGGCGGCTGGCCCTGGCCTACGCCAACAGCTACCACGTCGGCATGTCGAGCCTCGGCTTCCAGCGCGTCTACGAGCTGGTCCACGGCCGCCCCGACTGGTCGTGCGAGCGCTTCTTCACCGACGGCGCGGGGATGCCGCGGTCGGTCGAGAGCGGCCGCGCGCTCGACGAGTTCGGCTGCGTCGCCTTCTCGGTCTCCTTCGAGGAGGACTACGTCCACCTCCTCCAGATGCTCGACCGGGCGCGCGTGCCGCTGCGCCGCGAGGCGCGCCGCCCCTGGGACCCGGTCATCGTCGTGGGGGGCTCCTGCGCCGCGATCAACCCGCTGCCGATGGCCGAGTTCGTGGACGTCTTCGCGCTCGGCGCCGCCGAGAACGTGCTGCCGGCGCTCCTCTCCGCCCTCGAAGAGGAGGCCGACCGCGAGGCGGTCGTGGCGCGCCTGGCCGGCGAGCCCGGCTTTTACGTCCCCGCCGTCCACCGGCCCGAAACGGACGGCGACGGCCTCCCCAAGCTGCGCAAGCTGGAGCTGACCGAGGAACAGATGCGCGCCCCCGGGAACCTGCCGACGACCGCCATCGTCACCCCGCGCACCGAGTTCGCCGACAAGTTCCTCATCGAGATGTCGCGCGGCTGTCCCGAGAAGTGCAAGTATTGCTGGGCGACCTTCGGCATGGGGAAGTTCCGCTGGCACCCGACCGAGGCGATCCTCGACTCGCTCGACCGCGCCCGCTCGGTCACCGACCAGCTCGGCTTCGTCGCCACCGCCGTCGGCGACCACCCGGAGATCGAGCGCATCCTGCGCGAGGCCAACGGCCTCGGCTTCCGCACCGCCGTCTCGTCGATCCGCATCCCGGCGGTGACCGAAGGCGTGCTCGCCGCGCTCCACGCCTCGGGCGACCGCTCGATCACCCTCGCCCCCGAGACCGGCACCGACGAGCTGCGGGTCAAGATGGGCAAGCCCATCCCCAACGACCTGCTGCTCGAGAAGGTGCGGCTGATCTTCCGCCACGGCTTCACCCAGCTCAAGCTCTACTTCCTGATCGGCCTGCCCGAGGAGACCCTCGACGACGTCCACGGCATCCTCGAGCTCGCCGCCCGCTGCCGCGCCGTGATGCTGGAGGAGGCGGCGAAGACCGGCGTCATCGGCCACATCCACCTCGGTGTCAACGTCCTGGTGCCGAAGCCCTACACCCCCTGGCAGCGGCAGCCGATGGACGACGAGCAGAGCCTGAAGGGGAAAATCTCGATCCTCAAAGCCGGGGTGGCGCGCCTGCCGAACGTCTCGATGGGCTCGATCTCGGTGCGCCAGGCGGTCTGGCAGACGTACATCTCGAAAGCCGGCACCGACGCCGCCGAGGCCCTCGAGCTGGCCGCCCGCGGCGAGCACCTGACGACTCTCCTCCGCCGCTTCGCGCCGCAGATCCAGTCCGAGGTCTTCCGCCCCCTGGAAGGCGACCTCCGCTGGCACTTCATGCGCACCGGGTGAGCCGAGCGATGAACACCCCCGCCCCGCCCAAGAACGAGCCGATCCACCCCGGCCGCCGGTGGGTGGGCAAGCTCGCGACGACCGGCTTGCCGGTCCTCCTCGCCCTCTGGGCCTGGCCCGCGGTGCGCGGTTACCTGGAAGGCTGGGCGGAGCGGGGGGAGGGGGCGGGACTCGGGCGCCTGCTCCTCTTCGCGGCCATCGCCTTGGCGCCCTGGCTCCTCAAGCGGCGGACCCAGCGCGCGGCGAAGCCGACGGCCGGGGCGAACCCGGCCAAGCCTCTCGAGCCGTCCTGATCGGAGCAACGGCTCCGGCGCTCTCCCGGAAGTCGTCAGATCCCCCAGCTGGGACCAATACAAGTGAGCCTTTAGTGGCGTCTACCCAACGGATCCTTGATCAGGATCGACATGGTGCCCTCAATGACATAGAAGATGTCATCTTCAGGGCGGGAATGGGCACCCTGACCCTGGGTATGTGGTTCTAGCCACCATTCCGAAATGGAGTATCCGCTCTTAGTCTCCGACTCATCGGCTTTGAAGATGGCGGCGATGCGGCCCATTGGATACGCACGGCCCTCGCCTGGGCCGAGCACGATGGGTGATCTAGGGGCAGGTTGGTCTTCTGAAGTCATGGGACCCACTTGTTGTTCTGGCATCTAACGCTCCGGCTCAGCGGCGCGCGGGCACCGCGCTCGCAGAGGCGATTACTCTGCTCCGCGCGTCCGCTGCAGCCGAAAGTTAGACTGCTGCTATCGCTAACGCGTTCGATCATTCTGGTGGTGGGTAAAAACAAACGGTGTTGCTTCATCGACTCTGGTAACTACTATCGAGGCGTTTTTCTCGGACTGGAGGAACAACAAACTATCTGCCTTCCCAAGGTATATCCAGCGAACTCCGTGCGAACTGATACCTGCGCGTGGCTCACGCAGGATGTCGATCGTGTAGTAATCCGTGCGCGAAAGTACGCCGCCCGCCTGCATCTTGCCCGCGGCTGCGCCAGACAGCACGACGAGGCACACGGAGAAGGACAACGCGGATCTTGTTTTTGGATCAGACACGATATTTCGATACGGTTTGATGAGATCCAGCCCACCAGCAACCAGAGGCGCACCCACAAGAGGAAGAAAGATCCAGAGGACGTGCCGTCCAATGAACCACGCTTGGATACCGACGGCCGCTATCACAACAATCCCGAGAACCAGCACACCCCAGCGGACCGACCTCACCAGAGGAATTAGTAGGACAAATAGATACGCCAGGAACAGAATTCCCGTAGCGAAGAGAAGTGGCACGATGAAATATCCGATCAGAGAACCGAACGAAAGAAATTCGAAGATGACTATCCCAAACGAATACCAATACAGATGCTGGTACAGAATCGCGCTGGCGGTGGCGACGGGGGTTGCCAGCGCAATAAGCTTGCTGAGTCCGTGGTCGTCGTGTGCCATGGCTTTCATCGGTCTGACGTTCCACGGTGAGCGGCTTCGGCCCACGCGAGGAACGTGAAAGTAAGCGTATCAGACGGCGGGCCGAAGTCCGCTCCACCGTTGAGTTAGGGACCGCCGCCGATTACCGATTTGAGCCACACGCCGAGAAGCGCCAGCGCGCCGCCGATCACCACGCCAAGCACGGGAAGCCACACGTGCCACGACTGATCACGCCGAACTTCGCGATCATGAAGCTCAACGGCTAGTTGCAGAAGTTTCGACGTGTAGTCCGGCGGCAGTGCTGGACGCACCTCGCCAATTTTCGGTGCGACATGACGAGCGATCAGCGAAACGCGGTGCTCACCGTCCGGCTTGACCCTGAAGAACTCCGGGTGTTCCGCGGCGATTGCCGGCCACGACGGGGCCGACCGAGGTTTGCCCTGCAGCTCGCTGGCCAAGCCGTCCTCGCTGCGGTGCGCGTGTTCGTCAAGTGCGAGCACTTGGATGAGGGCCAGAACGTCCGAGAGGCGTCCTGACTGTAAGTAAGGCGAATTGCTTTTCGACGTCACGCCAAGGTCCCCTAACGTGTTGCCGCTGAGCGGCGGCGCCTCTAGCCGTCCGCTCCAGGGGCCGCGTTATGCGGCCCGGCACTACCGACGCTCCCGGTCGCGACCCGGTGTTGCTGTGCTCGGCTATCACGAAGCTCGCGCACAACAGCTTCGAGGGCGCCGGCAATCTTTTTGAGCTCCTTTATGACGCGTGCTCCCTCGGAGTCAACAGCATCGGTGGACTCGAATGAGTGTATCTCCAGAATCGCTTCCCTCTCACGAACCCGGCGACCGGCCGTAACGTAGTCAAATCGAAGGACGATTGGCTCGTCGCCAAGCGCTCTCTTCAGTCCTCCATACTGTCCCCAGGTTATCTTCCGCGTGTCGCGCGGGCCGAGCGTTGGGATGCCTGTGATGAGGGGACCACTGCTCATCTGGCTGGCATCACGAATGTCTTGGTCGTTGAAGCCGAAGGCATGTTCCGGAATGGGCCGCGACGGCCGAAATCTCACATCGGTTGCCAGGCCATTCCCGACGTTCTCGACTATGATTTGCAGAAGCGTCGAACGTGACTCGTCATGATGCACGTAGACCACGACGTTCGCCTCGCTCAGGACGCGGACCATTCGATAGGTGAGCCAGGTGTATAGCGCGGCAAAGAGCGCGGAGGCTGAAGCAGCCAGAGCTGCAAGAGCGGTCCATAAGTCAGTGCCAGTCATGTGTCCGCGCCCAAGGTTTAGCCGCGACTCCGATCGGATCTCCGCATAACGTCCTTCGCTTCACCGGCGGCGCCAGCCGCCCGGTGCAGGCGGTGAGTTGGGCGGTTTCGCCTCAAGATGACATGCCGGCCCTATGACATCGCACCCTGTACCTTGACCTCCTCCCGCGAGCGTTGCTCGAGTTTCCAGTACTCCTCAAAGTGTCTCGCATTTCTACGCAAAAAGGCATTTAGCACTGGGAAGTGGAGGTTGATATACCGCCGAAGCATAGGGTTTGTGTCAATAGCTCGGAACCAGTAGTGGTACGTGTCCCACAAGGCCCGTCGGTTCAGGAGGCGATTCCTCTCTAAGGTACCGAGCACCTGGAGAAAGCGGAGAAAAGCGTCGAGACGCCGCATTAGGGCGCGCTCCTTGTCGTCGCGAGTGTCCCATTGAGCGTCAAGCCCTTTCTGTACAGCGTGTGCCAAACCGCTACCTTCGAATTCGTGGGCTTCCGGATCGACGGCACGTGCGATATCGGTGAGATCCGCGAAGCGAGCCTCTAGCTGCACCAACGTCTCGGCAGACCGCTGGTCCAGTCCGACCAGGTACTTCCACGCGGCGCAGAGAACCGCGACGGCGGAGACGGCGTAAAAGATTGCGCCCGTCAGCCACCAAAGGTTCTGCAGCGCTCCTGTGTCCATCGTGCTCCTCAGAGTACCCACCGCACAACGCCTCTCCTGTTGGGCGCGCAACTTCTCGGTGCGCAGCTACCGCCGCAGCATCTAAACGACCCGCCGCACTACAATCCCCACTCGCACATCGCACTCGTTCCGTTGCGGACCCGGCCACATTGCCACCTCGGATCTATACGGAAGACCACTCTTTAGGGCGCCGAGATCTAGATTTAGCACCCGCTCGTCTATGCTCCCGGGAACGCCGCCCTTATCCATTTCCTTCATATGAACCCGAACGGTGATCACCTCGGTAGAGTCCGTCTTGTAGTCCGCGTAGACGCCCGTCAACTGACGAGTGGTCGCCGCGTAAAGCGTCTCGCCTCCATCAAAAACTTCTGCTCCAATAGAGATCTCCCATCGAAGCTCTGCGTCTCTAGCCTCATCATCTTTGTCGCACGTCCTGTTGACCGTAACCCGATCGACTTCAACCCTAGTGCGAGGCGTACTCGGGGAGGGGCCTGTGCGAGTGAAGGCCAAAACTGCCAGGCCGAAAAACGCAACTACGAGTACCAGAAAGACAGTAAGACGTAT